>DATMTG010000424.1:0-4549 GCA_035565075.1 Stenotrophobium sp. | reverse complement strand
CTGCGACCTGCTCATGGAACTTGTGCTCGTTCGGATAAACGTGCTCATCCATGAAGGCATTGAGGCGCGCCATCAGGTCCCTGGTTTTTTGCGAATATTCAAAATCCATGTTGCGCTCCTGAAAGGTATTGCCGTTCACTTCCGCGAAAGAATCTTTTCAACCTGCTGCCAGCCCAGTTCTGCAAGCGGACCCGCCGCATCGCCCATGGCCTTGGCCTGCGCGCTGGCGGCGGTGCCGTCTTTCACACGGCCGGCGATGCCCTGCAGGATCGCGCCGAGGCGGAACAGGTTGTATGCCATGTAGAAATCCCAGTGGCTCGGGTCGATCGGCGCACGGCCGGTACGCCGGCAGTAATTGGCAACGTGTTCAGACTCGGACGGAATGCCCAGTTCGGCCAGCCGGGCGCCGCCCAGTCCGCGGAACACACCCTTGGGGATGTGCCAGGTCATGCAGTGGTAGGAGAAGTCCGCGAGCGGATGACCGAGCGTCGACAGTTCCCAGTCCAGCACCGCCAGCACGCGCGGCTCGGTCGGATGGAAAATCATGTTGTCGAGCCGGTAGTCGCCGTGCACGATACGGGTCTCGTCGCCCGCCGGGATATTCTCCGGCAGCCACAGCATCAGGTTCTCGAAGGCCTCGATGCGCCTGGTTTCGGAGGCGCGGTACTGCTTGGTCCAGCGGTCGATCTGGCGTGCGAAATAATTGCCCGGCTTGCCGTAATCGGCGAGGCCGATGGCGGCGTAATCGACCGTGTGCAGCGCGGCGATCACGCGGTTCATCTCGGTAAAGATCGCAGTGCGCTGCGCGGGTTCCATGCCGGGCAACGTCGGGTCCCACATCACGCGGCCGTCGACGCAGTCCATCACGTAGAAGGCGGTGCCGATCACGGCATCGTCCTCGCACAAGACCTGTGTTTTCGCCACCGGCACATCGGTGTTGCCGAGCGCAGTGATGACCCTGTACTCGCGGTCCACCGCATGCGCGGACGCCAGCAGCTTGCCCGCAGGCTTGCGCCGCAGCACGTAATTTTTTCCCGGCGTGATCAGCTTGTACGTGGGATTCGACTGCCCGCCCTTGAACTGCTCGACCGTCAGCGGCCCCTGGTAGCCGACAATATTTTGCTTCAGGTATTGATCGAGGCGCGCAACATCGAACTGCTGACGCGCGTCGACCGGCTTGGTGCCGCTGAAATCCTGGGTCATGCCTGTTACTCCTTCGTATCCGCCGTTCTGCAATTTGATGACCGCCTATCGGCCCCGGATTGTGGCACGCCGTTCAGGCGTGGCGGCCCGGACTGCGGGCGATGCCCGCGCACCCTCAGGCGCGATGATACGGATGATTCGCCAGCAGGCTCCAGGCGCGGAACAACTGCTCGGCCACCAGCACCCGCACCAGGGCGTGCGGCAGGGTCAGTTTCGACAAGGCCCATTTGCGATCGGCGCGGCTCAAGACTTCCGGGGCGTGGCCATCGGGTCCTCCGATCAGCAGACAGATGTCGCGTCCCATCCGCATCCAGCTTTTGAGCGACTCGCTCCAGCCGGCGCTGGTCAGTGCCTCGCCATGTTCGTCGAGCGCGATGACATAAGCATCGCGCGGTATCGCCTTGAGCATCTTTTCGCCCTCGGCCTGCTTGGCGCGGGCGATGTCGGCATTCTTGCCGCGCTGTCCGGGCGCAATCTCGAGCAGGTGCAGGCTGCACTCGCGCGGCAACCGCGCGGCGTAATCCGCATACGACTGCTCGACCCAGCCAGGCATGCGCGTGCCGACGGCGATCAGGTGGATGCGCAATCCCTTATCCCGAACCCCGCCTCAGCGCGAAGTTTTTTTCCGGGCGGCGGATTTTTTGGCGGCGGGGCGTTTCGCTGCGGGTTTTCCCGACGCGGAAACACTGCGCTTGCCCGGCCGGGCTGCGGCTTTCTTGCTACCGCCCTTGGGCCCCTTGCCGGCTTTCTTGGCGGCGGCCTTGGCACGGGTCGTGGAGACCTTGGCCTTTTTCGGTTTGGGCACTTTCGCCGGCACGGCCCTGGTTTCGACCGGCACCACGTCCCAGAGTTTTTCCAGCTGGTAGAACGCGCGGGCCTGGGGCTGCATCACGTGCACCACGACGCTGCCCAGGTCCACCAGGACCCACTCGCCGGTGTCCTCGCCCTCGACGCCGGTGGGACGGACGCCGGACTCCTTGGCTTTCTGGATGACGTTGTCGGCCAGCGACTTGACGTGGCGGCTGGAGGTGCCGGAGCAGACCACCATGAAATCGGTGATGGTCGTGAGCGGCTGCACGTCGAGCACACGCAGGTCCTGTGCCTTGACGTCTTCGAGCGCGGCCACGGCGGTCTTGACCAGTGGCGGGAGTTTAGTGGGTTTTGGCATCGTCATCCTGGGTCAGAGCCGCGATATCGGCGGCGGTCATGTGGCTGAGTATGGCATCCGGCAACAGGCCGCGCACGGACCTCCGCGCCTTGAGCAGGCGGCGGATGCGGGTGGAGGAAATATCCAGCAGCGGCAGGTCGAGACGCAGCCACAAGCCGGCTTTTGCCGAGTGCAGCGCGTCGAGGGTCCCCGCCTCGCAACGCGACAACACCTCCGCGCATTCCGGCGAAGGCCGTGCGCCCGGTGTGCCGGCGCGCGACACCACCACCAGGTGCGCCAGTTGCAGCAGCGACTGCCAGCGGTGCCAGGTGTGCAGGTGCGCAAAAGCATCCGCGCCCATCAGCAGCATCAGCGCCGCATCGGGAAACCGCTCGCGCAGCGTCGCCAGCGTATCGACGCTGTATGACGGCTCCTGACGCAGGATTTCGCAGTCGTCGGCGATCAGGCCGGGCTCCTTGCGCAAGGCCAGCTTGAGCCATTCCAGGCGGCGCTGCGGACTGATACGCGAATCGCGCCTATGCGGCGCCTGCGCGGTCGGAATCAGCCGGATTTCAGACAAATCCAGCCGCTCGCGCGCCTCGATTGCCAGCCGTAGGTGTCCGTTGTGAAAAGGCGCAAAGGCCCCGCCGAAAACACCAATCGCCTTCATACCGGGGATGGCAAACGGAATACGGAATACGGAATACGGCGGAGCCTGCGTCTCCGGTCTTGCGTCTGCCGTTTAACGGACATGTCCGTCGCCGAGCACGATCCACTTCAGGGTGGTCAGCCCTTCGAGGCCCACCGGCCCGCGGGCATGGAACTTGTCGGTGCTGATACCGATTTCGGCGCCCAGGCCATATTCATAACCGTCGGCAAAGCGCGTCGATGCGTTGACCATCACCGAGCTGGAATCGACTTCGCGCAGGAATTTGCGCGCCTGCGAAAGATTCTCGGTGATGATCGCATCGGTGTGTGCGGAACCGTAGCGGGTGATATGCGCGATGGCCTCGTCGATGCCATCGACCACGCGTATCGCCAGGATCGGCGCCAGGTATTCGGTCAGCCAGTCCTCCTCGGTGGCCGGCTTGGCCTGGTTGAGAATCTCGCGGGTCCGCTCGCAGCCGCGCAGCTCGACCCCGGCTTCCCGGTAGATGCTGCCCAGCTTCGGCAGGACGGCGTCGGCGATCTCGCGATCGACCAGCAGGGTCTCCATGGTGTTGCAGGTGCCATAGCGCTGGGTCTTGGCGTTGACCGCAACAGCGATGGCCTTGTCGAGATCGGCCTGCCGCTCGATGTAGACATGGCAGTTGCCGTCGAGATGCTTGATCACCGGCACCCGCGCCGCGGCGCTGACCGCCGCAACCAGGCCCTTGCCGCCGCGCGGGATCACCACGTCGACGAACTCCGGCATCGACACCATTTCGCCCACCGTGCGGCGGTCGGTGATGTCCAGCACCTGCACCGCCTCCTCCGGCAATCCCGCCGCGGTCAGCGCGCGGGCGATGCAACGCGCGATCCGCTGGTTGGAGTGCATGGCCTCGGAACCGCCTCGCAGGATCGCCGCGTTACCGGACTTGAGGCACAGGGCCGCGGCATCGGCCGTCACGTTGGGCCGCGATTCGTAGATGATCCCGACCACGCCCATCGGCACCCGCATCCTGCCGACCTGGATGCCGGAAGGACGCTGCTTGAGCTCGCTGATCTCTCCGACCGGATCCGGCAGTTGCGCAACCTGACGCACGCCGTCGGCCATCGCCGCGATACGGTCTTCATTGAGTTCCAGCCGCTCGAGCATGGCCGTGTCGAGCTTGGCCGCACGGCCGTCGTGCATGTCCCGGGCATTGGCTTCGAGGATATTCTGCGAGTCCTCAACCAGGATCTGCGCCAGCGCGAACAGGCAGCCGTTCTTGGTGCCGGTATCGGCCCTGGCCATTTCACGCGCGGCAATCCGGGCGCGTTCGCCCTTTTTGCGCATGTAGCTGGCGATGGCCTGATCGTCGCCCTTGCCCTTCGGGGTCTTGCCGCTGGTACTCATGAGGCTCTGCGTGTCGCGGCACCGCTTGCCGCCATCGCCAATGTTAGCAATTCTTCCCAGGCCTGTTCCTTGCCGCCGGTGGATTTGGCGGCGGCGTCGATGCTGGCGCAGCGGCGCAGCCAGCCATAAATCTGCGGCAGCCGCGTCCGCGCCAAGGCGCG
>DATMTG010000423.1:0-2313 GCA_035565075.1 Stenotrophobium sp. | reverse complement strand
AGAGTTCGGCGGCGATCGCCGAAAACAGCGGCTTGCTCGACAGGAATTCGGCACTCAGTCCGTGCACCTGCTGCGCGCCGGTATCGATCGCGCGCTGCGGATTGATGTAGTGCCAGAAATTGTTGCCGGTGGCCCGGCGGTTTTTCAGCTCCAGGCAGCCGACCTCGATCAGGCGGTGACCCTGCTCGACCTCGAGCCCGGTGGTTTCGGTATCGAGGATCACCTGGCGGTTCATGCGCGCACCTGCGCCAGCATCGCGGCCACGGCTTCGTTGGCCAGGCGGTCGGCCGCCTCGTTACCGGGATTACCGGCGTGACCTTTGACCCATTGCCACTCAATCTGGTGACGCTGCACCGCCGCATCGAGGCGTTGCCACAGGTCCTGGTTTTTCACCGGCTGGCGGCCGGCCGTGCGCCAGCCGCGCGCCTTCCAGGCCGGCAGCCATTCGTTGAGTCCGGTCATCAGGTATTTCGAATCGGTATTGAGCGTGATCTGGCAGGGCTCCTTCAGCCCTTCGAGCGCGACGATCGCGGCCATCATTTCCATGCGGTTGTTGGTGGTCTGCATCTCGCTTCCCTGCAAGGGCTTCTGGCGTCCGCCGTATTCCAGCAGCGCCCCCCAGCCGCCGGGACCGGGATTGCCCTTGCAGGCGCCATCGGTATAGATCGTGACCTGTTTCATATCCGGGTTTCTTCAAAATTGCTGGCGCTGCTGCGGCGCGCCTCAGCCGCAGGCAGCCCGATCAGCGGCCGCACCTGCGCGCGTTGCGCACGACCGATCAGGCTGACCGGAATCACCCGCTTGCGCGCTACCAGCAGGTAGGCTTCGGCCCAGGGCTGCAGCAGGCTGCCAAGACTGAAGGGATCGCCGTCGGAGCGCGGTGCCGCCCACGGGAAGCCGACGCCGAAGCGGTTGACTGACTGCACCTCGAAATCCAGCAATTCCAGCCAGTCGCAGATGCGGCCGGCGGCATGAAACCTCGCGCCCGGGGGAAACTGCGGATAGCGCAGCCCCAGCCATTGCCGCAAGCCCCAGCCGCCCCAGGGATTGAAACCCAGCACGAACAGCTGGCCGCGGTCGCTGAGGATGCGGTTGCTTTCGCGCAGCACCGACTGCGGCGAACGCGCGAACTCCAGCGTGTGCGCCAGCACCACGGCATCGACGCTGCGCGCCAGCACCGGAAGCGATTCCGGGTCGGCCACGGCCTGCTCGCCCATCCCGGCGACGGTGCCGATCACTGCGCTGTGCAGCGTTTCGCAGGCGCTCAGCAACTGTCCGTCGCGGCCCCAGCTGCCGACCTGCAGCACATGCCGGCCAAAGACCTCCGGCAACACGCGGCGCAGTTCGGCCGCTTCCAGTTCCAGCAGGCGCCGGCCGCGCGGCGAATTCAGCCAGAGCTCCAGATGCTGCCGGCTGAACGGGCGTCCGCCCCTGCGTTTGCCAAATGTAGCCATGTCTTGTCTTGTTGACGCGCTGAACAATCACGACCACCATCATAAACATGTTGGATGTCAGTGCCATCCCCATTTTTCTCGACAACTACGTCTGGCTGCTGTCGGACGGCACCGATGCCGTCGTGGTCGACCCGGGCGCCGCCGCGCCGGTGGCTGCCGCGCTGGCGCGGCACAAACTGAGGCTGGCGGCGGTGCTGGTCACGCACCATCATCCGGACCACATCGACGGCATCCCCGAACTGCTGCGAGGCCGCGACATCCCGGTGTACGGGCCGCGCGCCGAGACGGCAAAGATCAAGACGCTGACGCAACTGCTCGACGACGGCGACAACGTTGACGTGCTGGGACAAAAATTCCAGGTCATGTCGCTGCCCGGCCACACGCTCGGCCACATCGCCTACTACGCACCCGGCACCCTGCTCTGTGGCGACACACTGTTCTCGGCCGGTTGCGGTCGCCTGTTCGAGGGCACGCCCGCACAGATGTGGCAATCGCTGTCGCGCCTCGCGGCGCTGCCCGGCGACACCCGGGTCTACTGCACGCACGAATACACGCTGTCCAACCTGGCATTCGCCGCCGCGGTGGAACCGGCCAGCACCGCGATCCGCGCGCACGTCGACTGCGTGCAGGCGCTGCGCGCCAAAGGGCAGCCGAGCCTGCCGACGACGCTGATGCGGGAATTGCAGATCAACCCTTTCCTGCGCGTCGAGCATCCCGACGTGATCGCAGCGGCCAGCCGCTGGCGCGGCGGCGCGCTGCAGCCCGGACTCGAAGTCTTCACCGCACTGCGCCAGTGGAAGGACCGGTTCAAGGCGCCCGCGTCGACATGACGCCGCACCCGCTGTTCAGGAATACCCTG
>DATMTG010000422.1:0-11708 GCA_035565075.1 Stenotrophobium sp. | reverse complement strand
GTCAAGAGCGGGTGGCGCAATACGGCCGTTTGGGCATCGCGCTTCAGGCTTGCAGCGCGTCCAGTTGCTCCGAGGCGCTCAGCCACTCTTCCTCGATGGCGGCGAGCTGCGCCTTGCTGTCGCGCTGGTCCTGGACCAGCTTGGACAGCTCGGCCTTGCGCTCTGCCGTGTAGAGATTTTCGTCGAGCAGGGTCTGTTCGACCTTGGACAAATGCTGGCGCAGCTTGTCCATCCGCGCCTCGAGTTTCTTGATGTTGTCGCGCAGCGGCTTGATCTGCTGACGCTGTGCGGCGGCATCGCGGCGCTCGCGCGGGGTACTGCCGCGGTTGTTGCCCGTCTGCTTCGCGGCTTTTTGCGCGTTGCGCTCGCGCGTGGTGAGCCAGCGCGCGTAGTCGTCGAGGTCGCCGTCGAACATCTGGCAGCGGCCCTCGGCGACCAGCCACAGTTGCTCGCAGCAGGTCGAGACCATGTGGCGGTCGTGCGACACCAGCACCACCGCACCGCTGAACATCTGCAGCGCGGTTTCGAGTGCGTGGCGCATGTCGAGATCGAGGTGGTTGGTCGGCTCGTCGAGCAGCAGCAGGTTGGGTTTCTGGTAGACCACCAGCGCCAGCGCCAGTCGCGCCTTCTCGCCGCCGGAGAACGGGCCGACCGCTTCGTAGACGCGGTCGCCGCGGAAATTGAAGGTGCCGAGAAAATCGCGCAGTGATTGTTCGGTGGCGCCCTTGTCGAGCCGTTGCAGGTGCAGGACCGGGCTGGCCTTGAGATCGAGCTGGTCGACCTGGTGCTGTGCGAAATAGCCGATCATCAGGTAGGGGTCGCGCATCGCCTTGCCGGCCAGCGGTTCGAGCCGGCCCGCCAGCGTCTGCATGAAGGTGGATTTGCCGGCACCGTTGGGGCCGAGCAGGCCGATGCGGTCGCCGGGTTGCAGCGACAGCTTCAGCCCGGACAGGATCGTGCGCTCGCCGTAGCCGGCCTTGACCTCGTCGAAGCGCAGCAGGGGCGTCGGCACGCGGTCCGGTTCGCGGAATTCAAAGCTGAACTCGCTATCGAAATGCGCCGGCGCCACCAGCTGCATCTTCTCGAGCTGCTTGATGCGCGACTGCGCCTGCCGCGCCTTGCTGGCGTGGGTCTTGAAGCGGCTGATGAACGATTGCAGGTGCGCCGCCTGGCGCTGCTGCTTGACGTAGTGCGCCGACTCCAGCGCCAGCCGCTCGGCGCGGGTGCGCTCGAACGTCGAGTAGTTGCCGGTGTAGAGCGTGGTCTTGAGGTTTTCCAGGTGCAGCGTGTGGGTGCAGACGCTGTCGAGAAAATCGCGGTCGTGCGAGATCAGCAGCAGGGTGCCCGGGTAGGTCGGCAGGAATTCCTCGAGCCAGATCGCGGCGTCGAGATCGAGATGGTTGGTCGGCTCGTCGAGCAGCAGCAGGTCGGAGCGGCACATCAGCGCGCGTGCGAGGTTCAGGCGCATGCGCCAGCCGCCGGAAAAATCGGCGACCGCCTGCAGCTGTTCGGCGGGGCTGAATCCCAGTCCATGCAGCAGCGTGCCGGCGCGCGCGCGCGCGGCGTAACCGTCGATGTCGGCGAGCCGTTCGTGGATGCGCGCGATGTTGGCGACATCGTGCGCGTCCTCGGCGATGGCCAGCCTGCGTTCGAGATCGCGCAGTTCAACATCGCCGTCGAGCACGAACTCGATCGCCTGATCCGGCAGCGCCGGAGTCTCCTGCGCGACGGTGGAAATCGCCAGGGTTTTCGGCACGGCGACGTTGCCGCTGTCGACCGTCAACTGGCCCAGAACCAGCGCGAACAGGCTGGACTTGCCGGTGCCGTTCCTGCCGACCACGCCGACGTGCCAGCCGGGATAGATCGTGAAGGAGACGGCATCCAGCAGGGTGCGTGCGCCACGCCGGAGGGTGGCGTTGTTGAGCGAAATCATGGGCGGGCCTTATTTTTTCGGCGCAGTGACGCGCATCAGGTTTTCCTGCGCGACGCTGGCGACCAGGCGGCCCTGGCGGTCGAAGATTTCGCCGCGCGACAGGCCGCGCGCGGATTGCGCGGTGGGGCTGTCCATGGCGTAGAGCAGCCAGTCGTCGACGCGCAGCGGGCGGTGAAACCAGATCGCATGATCGATGCTGGCCACGGCCATGTCCGGATCGAACCAGGATTTGCCGTGCGGCCTGATCGCGGTCGACAGCAGGTTGAAGTCGGAGGCATAGGCCAGCACGCACTGGTGCAGCATCGGCGCGTCCGGCAGTTTGCCGGCGGCGCGGAACCAGATGTACTGGCGTGGTTCGCGCGCGTCCGGCTTGAGCGGATTCCACGGCTGCACGCGCTTGAACTCGATCGCCAGTTCGCGCAGCAGCGCGGTGCGCACGTGGTCGGGAATATTGCCGGCCTGCGCCAGCCATTGCTGGTTCAGTTCATCCTGCGTCAGCAGGTCTTCCGGCTGTGGCACGTCGGGCATCTTGATCTGGTGCTCCAGTCCACCTTCCTCTTTCTGGAAGGAGGCCATCATCGTCAGGATCGGATAGCCGAACTGGATCGCCTGCACCCGCCGCGTGGTGAAGCTGCGGCCGTCGCGCACGCGGTCCACTTCGTAGACGATCGGCGCGGCCATGTCGCCGGGACGCAGGAAATAGGCGTGCAGCGAGTGCGGCACGCCGGTCTCGACCGTGCGGCTGGCGGCGACCAGCGCCTGGCCGATGACCTGGCCGCCGAACACGCTGCGACCGCCGAGGTCGCGCGAAGGTCCGCGGAACAGGTTGACTTCCAGCGTTTCCAGGTCCAGCAGGGAGATCAGATCTTGCAGTTGACGGTTCATGGCGGCGACATACCCGATAAATTTGGCGCACATGCTACAGCGCCGCGCCCGCCTGTGACAGAATCCGCGCCCCTCAGATAGGCCCCCAAGCCCATGAACTGTCGTCCCGGCTGCGGCGCCTGCTGTATCGCTCCGTCGATTTCCTCGCCGATTCCCGGCATGCCGCAGGGCAAGGCGGCCGGGCAGCGCTGCGTGCAGCTGGACGATGACGAGCGCTGCCGGATTTTCGGCGATCCGCGCCGTCCCGCGGTGTGCGCCAGCCTGATGCCCGAGCCGGCGATGTGCGGATCCTCGCGCGAGCAGGCGCTGCAATTTCTCGCCGCGCTGGAGCGCCGGACCGCGCCGCATTGACCGCGGGCGGTGGCCCGTCTAGTGTCCATGTCATCAAGAGGACGGACATGCCGCAACCGCAAACCCGTTATGCCCGCGCCGGCGAATCCTATATCGCCTACCAGGTCGTTGGCGAAGGGCCGATGGACCTGATCTACGCCGGCGGCCTGGTCACCCATGCCGACCTGAGCTGGGATTTTCCCGAGGCCGAGCGCTTCCTGATGCGGCTGGCCTCGTTCAGCCGCCTGATCCTGTTCGACCGCCGCGGCGCCGGACTGTCCGACCGCATGCCGGGAAACGTCGTCCCCAGCGCCGAGGACTGGGCCGAGGACCTGCGCGTGGTGATGGACACGGTTGGCTCGACAAAAGCCGTGGTTTACGCCGAGCGCGACGCCGGGCCGGTGGCGATGCTGTTTGCCGCCAACCATCCCGAGCGCGTGGCGGCGCTGATCCTGTCCAACACCACCGCGCGTTACGCGCGCGCACCGGATTATCCCTGCGGCCAGCCGCCGGAACTGAGCGAGCAGATGTACAACACCATGCTCGAGCACTGGGGCACGCCGCGCATGGCCGCCGTGGCGGTACCGAGCCGCGCCGGGGATGAGAACTTCGGACAGATGTCGGCACGTTTCCAGCGCTCGGCGGCGACGCCGCGCGTGGCGGCCGAGAGCCTGCGCTATTCCAGCACCCTGGACGTGCGCGACATGCTGTCCGAGATCCGCTGCCCGACGCTGGTGATGCACCGCAGCCGTTACCCGTTCCTGAACCCGGGCCACGCCGCCTACCTGCAGCAGCACATCGCCGGTGCGCGGGCCGTCGGCGTCGAGGGCGCAGATGCTTTCTACGCCTACGACCGCGCCGACGAGGCGCTCGGTCACATCGAGGAGTTTCTCACCGGCTCGCGCGAGCAGTCCCACGCCGAGCAGGCGCTGCTGACGGTGCTGTTCGTGGACATTGCCGGTTCCACCGAACTGGCCGCCGGCATCGGCGACAGCGCCTGGCGCGACCTGCTCGAGCGGTTCCACGGCCAGGTGCGCACGCAGCTCGCGCGCTTCGGCGGGCGCGAGGTGGACACCAGCGGCGACGGCCTGTTCGCGACCTTCGCCGGACCTTCGCGCGCGCTGCGCTGCGCGCTGGCGATCCGCGAGGAGGTCACCGCGCTGGGTCTGACGGTGCGTGCCGGCCTGCACGCCGGCGAATGCGAGCTGGCGGGCACGGCCGTGCGCGGGCTGACCGTGCATATCGGCGCGCGCGTGCTGGCCGAGGCGCGGGCGGGCGAGATCTGGGTGTCGCGGACGCTCAAGGACCTGCTGGCCGGGGCGGCATTCGATTTCAAGGACGAAGGCTCGCATGAGCTCAAGGGCGTGCCCGGGCGCAAGTGGCGCCTGTATTCGCTGGAACCGGCAGCCGAACACCGGCACGAACCCGAGCGCGATACCCGTGAACGACGCACTCGGCACGGATAGCCGCGCCGCCGTGCCGATGCCGGGCCGGGTCGTCGCCGGTGACGCCGATCGCACCGCCCGTCCGTTTGCGGGAGAGGCTCCTCTGTCGTCAGGAGTATATTTGTCCATATGCCCGGAATGATCCAGGAGCAGGCGACCCACGAACCGGCGGACCGGCCGCGCGCTCGCGCGGGCGCCGCCGGCCGCCTTTCGCTGCAGAACCTGTCCATCACCACCAAGCTGTCGGCGATCGTCGTCAGCCTGGTCCTGGTGACGCTGGGCCTGCTGCTGACGGTGGTGGTGACGACCAATGTCACTTCCGGCGTCCGTGCCTATGTCGGCGGCGAAGGACTGTATTCCAAGGGACAGAAGGACGCGATCTTCTACCTGCTGCGCTATCTCTACAGCCAGTCCGAACGCGATTACCGGGAATATCTCGCCGCCATCGCCGTGCCGCTCGGCGACCATCAGGCCCGAGTCGAATTGCAGAAACCGCGCTTCGACCGCGAGGCGGTCGCCCGCGGCTTCATCCAGGGCGGCAATGCCGCGGCCGATGTACCGGACCTGATCTTCGTGTTCCGCTGGTTTCACGATGTGAGCTACATGCGCACGGCGATCGAGGCCTGGCGACTGGCCGATGTCCAGGTGGCCGCACTGTCCAGCTGTGGCGACCAGATGCACCGGACGATCGCCGCCGGGCAGCTGACGCCCGCCAAGGCGGCCGAATACGAACAGCAGATCAGCCGCATCAACGAGGCCATCACGCCGCTGGAGCAGCAGTTTTCGCAAGTGCTCGGCGAGGGTGCGCGCCAGATCAGCCGCCTGCTCAGCGGCCTGATTTTCCTGGTGGCCTTCGTGCTCCTGGGCGGTGGGCTGTTCGTGTCCTGGCGGATCTCCCGCGAGCTGCGCATCGGTATCCTCAACCTGCGCAGGGCGGCAAAGAAAGTCGCGGCCGGCGATCTCGACCAGCGTGTCGAGGTGCGCTCGCATGACGAGCTGGGCGATCTTGCGGCCGATTTCAACGACATGATCGAGCACCGCAAGGGCACCGAGGCGGAACTGCGCGAGGTCGTCGAGTTCCGCGAAAAGATCATGCAGAGCGCGACCAACGCAATCTATGCGATCGCCCCGGATGGAACCTTCCTGATCGTCAACCGGCGGGTCTGCACCCTGACCGGGTATTCCGAGGCGGAACTGGTGGGCATGCACTTCAACAGCCTGTTTCCGACCGAACGGGTGGAGGAACTCGGGCGGCTTTTCGCCGACCTGATCCGGACCGGCATCCCGATCGAGAACCATGAGACGCCCCTGCTGCGCAAGGACCGGCAACTGGTACTGATCTCCTTCAGCAGCGCGGTGATCCACAAGGATAAGAAGGTGGTTGCGATCGTGGGCGCCGCGGAGGACATCACCGAAAGGAAGATGCACGAGGCGCGGCTTGCGCACCTGGCCAATTACGATTCCCTGACGGACCTGCCGAACCGCAACCTGCTGGGCGACCGGATCGAGCAGGCGCTGGCGCGCGCACGGCGCACGGGTCACTCGCTGGCGCTGGTGTACCTCGACCTCGACGGGTTCAAGTTCGTCAACGACAGCTACGGCCACACCATGGGCGACAGCCTGCTCAAGATCGTGGCGCTCATGCTCGAGCGGGAAGTGCGCGACGACGATACGGTGGCGCGGCTGGGCGGCGACGAGTTCGTGATCCTGCTCGACGAGGTCGACAGCCGGCGCGAGGTGATAGAGGTGACAAGCCGCATCCTGAATGCGTTCTCGCAGCCGATCTCGATGGCCGGGCACCAGTTCCACGTGACGGCCAGCATCGGCGTGAGCCTCTATCCCGACGACGGGAAAAGCCAGGAGGCGCTGCTGCAATACGCCGACATCGCGATGTACAGCGCCAAGAACTCCGGGCGCAACTGCGTGCGGTTCTTCGACGAGGAAATGGCGCATAAGGCCGAACGCCGCATCGAGATGGAATCGGCGATGCACACGGCCCTGGTCCGGGGCGAGTTCGAGCTGCACTACCAGCCGCAGGTCGACCTGCGCACCGGCCGCATCGATTGCACCGAGGCCCTGATCCGCTGGCATCATCCCAGCTACGGCATGATGTCGCCGATGCATTTCGTGCCGCTGGCCGAGGACACCGGCCTGATCGTGCCGATCGGCGAGTGGGTGCTGCGCACGGCGTGCCGGCAGCTCGGCGCGTGGCATCGCCAGGGCCATACGCACCTGTCCGTCGCGGTCAATCTTTCGCCGCGGCAGTTCCAGCAGCAGGACATTCCCGCCCTGGTCGGGGAAGTGCTGGCCGAAACCGGCCTGCCGGCGGCGGCCCTGCACCTGGAACTGACCGAGAGTATCCTGCTCCGGCAGTCGGATGCGGTGATGAACGCCCTGCGGCAGCTCAAGACACTGGGCGTCATGCTGGCCATCGACGATTTCGGCACCGGCTATTCCAGCCTCGGATACCTGAAGCGGTTTCCGGTCGACATCATCAAGATCGACCAGTCCTTCGTGCTCGATCTGATCGCGAACCCGGACGTCACCTTCATCATCCGGGCGATCATCAGCATGGCCCGGTCGCTGCACATGAAAACGATCGCCGAAGGCGTGGAAACCCTGGAGCAGATGGAGTTTCTCGCGGACAGCGGCTGCGATGCGATCCAGGGTTTTTATGTCAGCCGCGCGCTGCCGGCCGACGAGTGCCTGAAATTCATCGCACAACGGACCGGCGGCGAGGCTGCCGACCGAGCGTGACCGGCATCACAGGCGTCCGCGGAAGATATCCTGGGACTGCTCGTTCACGGCCCGGCCCCCACGGACCTGGCGCGTGCGCCAGGCCACGCGCACGCCCACCTGCGGCCGCGTGTCCGAACCCAGCGTGACCTCCAGCGCATCGCTGGCTCTCAGGGTCAGCGGCTCGAGCAGCGGCAGGTAGATCTGCTGCCAATGCGTCGGCGGTGCGTAAGGTGAAGTGCTGATGACCACGCCGGGAACCAGTTCGCACTCCCACCACAGGGCATAGCCGAAAACCTGCGTGGCGCCGGACAGGTCCTTGGCGCTCCATTTGACTGTGCAACTGCGCTTGCTGGCCGGCGCGGTTGCAGCCGGGTTGAAATCGAGATCGTCCCACAGCCGGGCGCTGTGCTCGCCGGCCAGCTCGGCAGGGTGCAGCGTGCGCACGAACATGTTGTTGAGCGAGATCGCGCGTGCCGCAGTCAGGTCCAGGCCAAAGCCGACCTGCGGCCAGATGTCGATTTCATCCTGCGCCGTCGAAGTCACCACGGGTGCGACGAACTGTAGCAGGCGGCCGGGAATGATCAGGCCTTTTGTGTTGAGAAACCGGCGCGCGTCGACCAGCGTTTCCAGCAGGTTTTCCTCCAGCGCGTAGTTGCCCAGCGTCTCCGAGATCACCAGGTCGGCCTTGGGTGGCCTGGTGATTTCGGAGGAATGCGCCTTGATGAAGGTCAGTGCGTCGAGCCGGTTCTTGCGCGCCAGCGCCTCGGCCAGGTCGAGCGTATCGGCGTATTCGATCAGCGTGCAATGCCTGGCGCCGAGCCGCCGCGCCATGAAGCTGAGGAAGCCGGTGCCGGCGCCCAGGTCGACCACCGTGGTCTTGCCGGGGCGGATGACTTTTTCCAGGGCCTGGTGGAACGCGCGGTTGCGGGCGGCATCGCCCAGCAGCTTGCGGTGCAGTTCTATTTCGCTCATGGCACTACAATAAAGGATTCGCCGATGCCCGAACACGAGCCATGCGCTTCACGCCTGCCGATTTTTCGACTGCTTTCAACGCCGGCGCGGTCGCGCGCGGCAAGCAGTACTGGCAGCAGCACCGGGTGCAGCATTTCGCCTTGCGCGAGGATGCCGACGCCGTCCGCATCGAGGCCACGGTCGAGGGCGCCGAAGCCGCGCCCTATGCCCTGATCGCGACGGTCGCGCCGCATCCGCACGGCCTGCGTTTCGAGAGTCATTGCAGTTGCCCGCTCGGCGGCGACTGCAAGCACGTGGTCGCCGCCCTGCTGGAAGCCTGCAATCGCTGGCAGCGCAGCCAGGGCCGGTCGTCCCGGGCCGAACCCGCCGCCGAGACCCTGTCGCACGAAGTCCGGGACTGGCTGGCGCGGCTGACGGAGAGCCCGCCGGCCTCTGCGCCCGCCGCAGGCGGCGAGCAGCGGACGCTCTTGTACATCATGAAGCAGGCGCGCGAGCGGCCGCAAAGCATCCTGGTCCAGCTCTGTAGCGCAAGGCTGCTCAAGGGCGGCGGCATCGGCGCACAGTCGCTGGAGCCCTATCACAATGTCGACGGCGCCCTGCGCCAGCCGCCGAAATTCATCACCGAGGATGACCGCGAACTGCTGCGCGCGCTGCATCCCTATCGTGGCTCTGGCGGCGAGTACCGTCTGCGCGGACGCAGCGGCGTGCATGTCCTGGAGATGCTGCTGGCCAGCGAACGCTGCTACTGGCACACGCCCGGCCGCGGGCCGTTGCGCACGGGCGCGCCGCGCAGCGCCGAACCGCAGTGGCAGGCGGCGGAAGACGGCAGCCAGCGCCTCGGCCTGTGTGCGACGCCCGCGGCCAGCGGCTTTCTGTCGCTGAACCCGCCCTGGTATGTCGATGCCGGCAGCGGCGAGTGCGGACCGGTGCAGACCGAACTGCCGGCGGGCACCGCCGCCGCGCTGGTCGATGCGCCGCTGCTGCCGGCGCAGGTGCTGCCGCAGGTGGCGCAGCGGCTGGCGCAAACGCCCGCATCGCGGCCCTTGCCGGCGCCGCCCTTGTTGCCGCTGCGCAAGCTCAGCGACACCACGCCGCAGCCGCTGTTGCAGTTTTATGGGCGCGAGGGCCCGGCCTCCCTGCGTTACGGGCCGCGTGCGCATCTGGGCATGGCGCGGCTGTTCTTCATCTATCACGACCGGCGCGTGGCGGCGGCCGACTCGCTGTCGCTGATCGCCGTCGGCGCCGGCCGCGAGATTTTGCAGATCGAGCGGAACCGCAAGGCGGAGCTGGACAGCCTGAGCCAGCTTGCCGCGTGCGGGCTGGTGCCGGCGGCGCGCGTGCTGCAATCCTGGGAAATGCACGGCGTCGGCCGCGACGACTACACGTTGCAGGCGCCGGAAGACGATACCGCCTGGGCGGCGTTCATGATCGAGCGCCTGCCGGGCCTGGTCGAACAGGGCTGGAAGATCGAGTACGAGCCCGGCTTCCCGCATCGTTACGCCGAGGTCGAGGAGTGGTTCGGCGAAGTCAGCGAAGGCGCCGGCAATGACTGGTTCGGGCTCGAGCTGGGCATCCAGGTCGGCGGCGAGCGGATCAACCTCCTGCCGCTGCTGATCGACGCGCTGCGCAGCCAGCCGCAGATGTTCAGCCTGAAACAGCTGGCGGACATATCCCCCGGACAGCAGTTCGTCGCGGAGCTGCCGGACGGACGCCGCGTGGCGCTGCCGCTGACGCGGGTGCAGCCGATCCTGCAGATCCTGATCGAGCTCTACGACGGCCAGCCGCTCGACGCCGACGGCCGCCTGCGCATGTCGCGCGTGGATGCCTTGCGGCTTGCGGAACTCGACGCCGCCAATGCGGCGGCCCGGACCCGCTGGCTCGGCGCCGAGACCCTGCTCGAACTGGGCCGCCGGCTCGGCGATTTCCGCGGCATCGCGGCGGTGGCGCCGCCCGCGGGGCTGCATGCGACCCTGCGGCCTTACCAGCTCGACGGCCTCGGCTGGCTGCAATTCCTGCGTGAATACGGTTTCGGCGGCATCCTTGCCGACGACATGGGCCTGGGCAAGACCGTGCAGACGCTGGCGCATCTGCTGATCGAGCAGGAGGCGGGCCGGCTCGATTGCCCGGCGCTGGTGATCGCGCCCACCAGCCTGGTCGGCAACTGGCAACGCGAGGCGCGGCAGTTCGCACCGGGCCTGCGCGTGCTGGCCCTGCACGGCGCACAGCGCCACCAGCACTTCGCACGGCTTGCGCAATACGACCTGGTGGTGACCACCTATCCGCTGCTGGCGCACGACATCCAGGTCCTGCGCAAGCAGGAATTCCATCTGCTGGTGCTGGACGAGGCGCAGAACATCAAGAACGCCAGGACCCAGGCGGCGCGGATGGTGCAGCAGATCAAGACGCGGCACCGCCTGTGCCTGACCGGTACGCCGATGGAAAACCATCTCGGCGAACTGTGGTCGCAATTCCATTTCCTGCAACCGGGACTGCTGGGCGACGAACGCCAGTTCCGGCGCCTGTACCGCACGCCGATCGAGAAGCAGGGCGACGACGAGCGCCGCGTGCACCTGCTGCGTCGCGTCGCGCCGTTCATCCTGCGGCGCACCAAGCAGCAGGTCTTGAAGGACCTGCCGCCCAAGACCGAGATCGTGCGCAGCGTCGCGCTGACCGGCGAGCAGCGCGACCTCTACGAAACCCTGCGGCTGGCAATGCACGAAAAAATCCGCGACGAGATCGCCAGCAAGGGCCTCGGCCGCAGCCACATCGTCATCCTCGATGCGCTGCTCAAGCTGCGCCAGACCTGCTGCGATCCGCGCCTGCTCTCGCTCGCATCGGCGCAGCGGGCGGCGGGGGTGTCGGCCAAGCTCGAACTGCTGATGGAGTTGCTGCCGGAAATGCTGGAGGAAGGCCGCCGCGTGCTGCTGTTCTCGCAGTTCACCTCGATGCTGGCCCTGATCGAGGCCGAACTGATCCGGCGGGGCATCCGCTATCTCAAGCTCACCGGCGAAACCCGCAACCGCACGGAACTGGTCGACCGCTTCCAGAACGGCGAGACGCCGCTGTTCCTGATCAGTCTCAAGGCCGGCGGCACCGGGCTCAACCTCACCGCCGCCGACGCCGTGATCCACTACGACCCGTGGTGGAATCCGGCGGTGGAAAACCAGGCCACCGACCGCGCCCACCGCATCGGCCAGGACAAGCCGGTGTTCGTGTACAAGCTGATCGTCGAGGGCAGCGTCGAGGAAAAAATCATGGCGATGCAGCAGCGCAAGGCCGAACTGGCCGCCGGCATCCTCGATGACGGCGCCGGCAGGTCCGGTACCGCCCTGGATGCGCAGGATTTGCAGGCGCTGTTCGAGCCGCTGGCCTGATCCGGGGACGAAAGCGGCCACCCGCTATTG
>DATMTG010000421.1:0-2153 GCA_035565075.1 Stenotrophobium sp. | reverse complement strand
TTCCTCAGCACCGACCACGGATAGCCGGCTGCCGCGTCGCTGGTATGCACGATGAAACAAGCGCGCGCGCCCTGCAGCGCGGCCTCCGCCCATTTGTACGGCCAGCGGCCGTAATAGGTCATCGCGCGGCCGTTGAACAGTTTCGGATCGAGCGTGGCGAAACCCGGGTCGTTGACCAGCACGATCACCGTCTTGCCCTTCACGTCGACGTTCCGGTAATCGTTCCAGTGCCAGTTCGGCGCATCGGCACCGTAGCCGAGGAACACCACCGGCGAATCCTTCAGCGCGACCGTGGCCTTCGCCTGCAGCGTCTGCGCCACCATGTCGGTGCGGTAGGCCAGGCTGACCCGCTTGCCGTGCGTCGAAATATCCAGCGTCACCCCGGTGTTCAGCAACTCGGCCGAATCCGCCGGAACGGCCTGGAACCACGAACCGTGATTGCCCGGTTGCAGTCCCATCCGCTTGAACTGTTCGACCAGCCAGTCGGTGGTGCGCTGCGCACCTACCGTGCCGGGCTGGCGGCCGCCGAAGGCGTCGGAGCTGAGGGTCTTGTCGAACTGCGCGAAATCGGCGGCATTGATTTGTGGCGCGAGGGCGACGGTCGATGCCGGCGGATCAGCCGGAGCGGCCGGTGTGGCCGCGTGCAGCGGAGACATGGCCATGCCCATGGCGATCAGTAGAACGGATGTCGCTGTGCGCATCGGAGAGTTCCTGGTCTGCGGTACAAGCGACCTTTTTAACGCGACCATCCCTGGCTGTCCATGCAGCGGACGATCAAGCCTGCTCGATCAGGCCGGAATCGTTGGTCCCGCGCACCGCGCCATTGCAGTAAATTGGATAGCTCCAGCCCGAGCATGCCCATGCCAAAGATCGACATCTCCCGCGTTCCCGAACAGCAAGGTTCCGGCTATCCCGCACCATTCTCGCAACCGGTCAGCACGCGTATCCGGCAGGCATTGGGCAATGCCGGTGGCCTCACCGACTTCGGCGTCAACCTGATGCGGCTGCCGCCGGGCGCATGGTCGAGCCAGCGCCACTGGCACACGCGCGAGGATGAATTCGTCTACGTGCTGGACGGCGAGCTGAGCCTGGTCACCGACACCGGCGAGCAACTGCTGAAAGCCGGCGACTGCGCCGCGTTTCCGAAGAACACCCCCGATGCCCACCACCTGATCAACCGTGGCACGGCAGTGGCCATCTACCTGGACATCGGCAGCCGCCACGCCGACGACACCTGTCACTACGCCGACATCGACCTGCATCTGCAACGCGACGCCGATGGCTACACGCACAAGGACGGCACGCCGTATCCGTGAGAGCCTGCAGGTACACCTAGACCGTACGCAGCGTGGGCTGGCTGACGTCCGACACGCTGACCCGGTTGCGACCCTCGCGCTTGGCGCGGTACAGCGCGTCGTCGGCATGGATCAGCAACTGACGCAGGTCGTAGCCGGACTGGCTGGTGATCGATACGCCGAAACTGGCGGAGATCGCGACTCCGGGAGCGTCCTCGCCGGTGGCGGCGGTCGCGATCGCAATGCGGATCCGCTCGGTGCGAGCCACGACTTGCTCCAGCGTGCACTCAGGCAGCAGGATGCCGAACTCCTCGCCGCCGAGACGGCCGAAGATATCCGTCGAGCGCAGGTGGGCCTGGCAGGCCTCAACCGCGCGCCGCAATACGCGATCGCCCACGGCATGACCATGAGTGTCGTTGACGATCTTGAAATAGTCCAGGTCGATCAGCACCAGGCAGGCATCGTGTGACGATTTCCTGCAGTACTGCAACTGCAACTCGGCCTCACTGACGAAATGCTGCCGGTTGAAGATGTCGGTGAGGCCATCACGTCGAGCCAGTTTCATGAAGCGCAGTTGCGAGCGCTTGATGCGGTAGGCCCAGAAGGCGATGAAGGCCAGCACCATCAGCAGGACGAAGATGTAAAGGTGACTGGTTTCCGCCGCCTTCTTCGCCAGCGACTGCTGCAGGGTGAGGATCTGGTTCTGCTTGTTCAGCGTCTCGATCTGCAGCTTTTTTGCAAGGACCTGCTGCTTGACCGTCTGGTAGGCCAGTGCCTTCGCACTGACTTCGTTCAGATAGCCCTTGTCAACCGTCATGTATTTTTTGTGGTACGCAAGGGCTGACTGGAAATCACCCT
>DATMTG010000420.1:0-5089 GCA_035565075.1 Stenotrophobium sp. | reverse complement strand
ATCGGGCAGAAGTCTTGCGGGCGGAGGGGAATCTGTCAACTTGAACATGGCCATCGTGGTTGACAACTCGCCGGGCGCAGCGTTGTGCAGCTATTGCAGCGCCACGACACGGGGCGCGGCTCTCTGCGCCGGCTGCCAGCGCAGCCTGCCGTGGAATCACTGCGCCTGTCCAGGCTGCGCACGGCCGCAGATTCACCCAGCACCCTGCCCGGCCTGCCTGAAAAAACCGCTGCCGTTCGACCGCGCCTGGGCCGCGTTCCGCCTCGAGGCGCCGGTGCAGCAGAGCGTGCATCGTCTCAAATACCGCGCCGGTCTGGACCAGGCGCGGCTGCTCGGCGCACTGATGGGCCAGCGGCTTGCGCAGCGCCCGCAACCTTTGCCGGCGCTGGTGATCCCGGTGCCGCTGCACGACACGCGGCTGATGCGGCGCGGCTACAACCAGGCGCTGGAACTGGCGCACGGCATGCAGCGCGTGCTGGACATCGAGGTAGATGCCGGCGCTGCGCGACGGCTCCGCCGCACACGCGACCAGATCGGCCTGAACCCGGCACAGCGGCGGCGCAACGTGCACGAAGCCTTTGCCGTCGACGCGCGGGTCGCAGGCCGGCACATTGCGCTGCTCGACGATGTCATGACCACCGGCGCGACGCTCGCCGACCTGGCCCGTGCCGCCCGGCATGCGGGCGCGGCGCGCATCGAAGCCTGGGCGCTGGCGCGGGCAACCTGAAAACTGCCGCTAACGCAGATAGCGGCGCAGGAATTTCAACCCCTCGGTTTCCGCGCCGCGACTGAACAGGAAGGTGGCGATATGTCCGCTGCCGTGCAGCAGATACAGCTCCGCAGGCACGCCGGCCTTGTCCAGTGCCTGCTTCATCTTGACCGCGTTGATCTGGTAAACCACCCAATCAAAGGTGCCGTGGTAGAGATACGTCGGCGGATCGTCCGCGCTGACGAAAGCGATCGGCGAAATATCGCGATATAAATCCGGACGGCTCTCGAGGGTATCCCCGACAAAATCCCGCACCAGCGAACTGTCCCCGGCATAGCGCAGGTCGGCGGGCGTGCCGCCCGCGACGACCGCCTGCACCCGCGCATCGGCGGCGAAATTGGGATCGCCGGGACTGAGCGTCCCCAGTAGAGCGGCCAGTTCAGCGCCGGCGGAATAACCCCAGACGCCGACGCGCGTGGGGTCTACGTGATATTCGTCGGCGTGGGCCCTGAGCCAGCGCACCGACTGCTGCACATCCTGCAAGGCTGCGGGGAAAATATATTCTGGCGCGAGGCGATACTCGATGTTGAGCGCGACGAAACCCTGTTCCGCCAGTTTTTTGCTGATGCCATCCATCGTGAACCGATCACCGCGTACCCAGCCGCCACCGTGCACCACGATCACCGCGGGAAACGGCCCACGACCCTGCGGCTGATACAGATCGGCAACCTGCGCCTGCGGCCAGCCGGCCGGGGTATAGGTCAGCGCCTTCTGCACGGTGTAATCCGCTTGCGGCGACAGCGGCGCCTCGCCAGCAGGCGCGCCGCTCAGCGTCGCGCACCCCGCCAATCCAGACAGCCACAGAAAAATCGTCCAACGCAGCATCGTCCGCCTCCGCTCAAGCACTCTCCTTCTACGTGGAAGCCGCCGATCGAGATGCGTTAGGGCAACGCTGAATCAGCGTTGCTTAGATGCGACCTATCGCGTCCAGCAAGATGCCGATGAAAATAGCCGCGCCGAAATAGTTGTTGTTGAGAAACGCGCCGAAACAGCGCTGGGGATCACGATCACGCGTCATCCATTGCTGATAGATCGCAAAACCGGCCGCGACGATCAAGCCGGCAAAATACGCCGTGCCGCAGTCCGTCAGCCGTCCCATCGCCGCCAGCAGCAGCAGCGATGCCAGATGCAGCAGCGCAACCATCAGGCGGTCATGCCGGCCGAACAATATCGCCGAGGATTTCACGCCGACGCGCAGATCGTCCTCGCGGTCGGCCATCGCGTACTGCGTGTCGTAGGCGATCACCCAGAACAGGTTGGCGGCCATCAGCAGCAGCACCTCGCCCCACGGCACGGTCGTGCGCAGCGCGGCGTAGGCCATCGGGATGCCCCACGAGAATGCGATGCCCAGGTATGCCTGCGGGATCGCGATCCAGCGCTTCATGAACGGGTAGCTCGCCGCCAGCACCGCACCGGGAATCGCCAGCAGAATCACGAACTCGTTGCGCAGTGCGGTCAGCAGTCCGAACGCAATCAGCGACACCGCCACGAACAGGCGCACGGCTTCATCGGGCCGCACGCGCCCGGCCGCGACCGGGCGATCGCGCGTGCGCGCGACATGCGGATCGAAATCGCGATCGGCGTAATCGTTGATCGCGCAACCGGCCGAACGCATCAGCACGGTGCCGGCGACAAACACCAGCAGCACTTTCAGCGGCGGCACGCCACCGGCGCCCAGCCACAGCGCCCACAGCGTCGGCCACAGCAGCAGGAAAATGCCGATGGGTTTGTGCAGTCGCATCAGCTTGCAGTAGTCGATCAGTTTTTCGGTCAGCATGTCCGGTTCCGTTCGGTGCAGGCGCAGGATTCACACCTGCGCATATTTTTCGACATCGCCGACCCAGCGCTCGATCAGCATGCGCGCCTCGGCCGGGTGATGTTGCAGCCAGTCGTCGGCGAGTTTCTGCAGCGGCGGGATCAGCGCGGAGTCGCGCACCGGATCGGCGATCTTCAGCCCGATCAATCCGGTCTGGCGCCGGCCCAGGATCTCACCCGGCCCGCGCAGTTCCAGGTCCTTTTGCGCAATCGCAAACCCATCGTTGGTGGCGCGCATCACCGCCAGCCGCGCACGCGCATTATCCGACAGCGGCGGCTGATACATCAGCACGCATTGCGAAGCCTCGGCGCCACGGCCGACGCGGCCGCGCAGCTGGTGCAGCTGCGACAGGCCGAGCCGCTCGGCGTTCTCGATGATCATGATGCTGGCGTTGGGCACGTCGACGCCGACTTCGATCACCGTCGTCGCCACCAGCAGCTGCGTCTGGCCGGCCTTGAACGCCCGCATCGCCGCGTCCTTGTCGGAAGCCTTCATGCGGCCGTGCACCAATCCAACACGCAGCTGCGGCAGCTCGCGGTGCAACTGCTGCGCGGTTTCCTCCGCCGCCTGCGCCTGCAGGTTTTCGGATTCCTCGACCAGCGTGCAGACCCAGTACGCCTGCCGGCCCTGTGCGCAGACTTCGCCGATGCGCGCGAGCACATCGGGGCGCCGCTCGTTGCTCATCGCCACCGTCAGCACCGGCGTGCGTCCCGGCGGCAGTTCATTGATCACGCTGACATCGAGGTCGGCGTACACGGTCTGCGCCAGCGTGCGCGGGATCGGCGTCGCCGACATGATCAGCTGGTGCGGCGACAGCCCGCGTCCGCCCTTGTCGCGCAATGCCAGCCGCTGCTGCACGCCGAAGCGGTGCTGCTCGTCGACCACCACCAGCGCCAGCTTGCGGAACCGCACGGCGTCCTGGAACACCGCATGAGTGCCGATCACCACCGGCACGTCTCCCGCGGCGATGCGCGCCAGCGCCTGCTCTTTCTGCTTCTTCTTCGACTTGCCCGAGAGCAGCACCACCTCGTGCCCGAGCGTCGCGAACCACTGGCTGAAATTGACGGCGTGCTGCTCGGCCAGCAGTTCGGTCGGCGCCATCAGCGCCGCCTGCCCGCCCGTGCGCACGGCGGCGAGCATCGCGACGGCGGCGACCACGGTCTTGCCGGAGCCGACATCGCCCTGCACCAGCCGCAGCATCGGCCGTCGCTTTTCGATGTCCTGCGCGACCTCTTCCAGCACGCGCTTCTGCGCAGCGGTCAGGCTGAACGGCAGGATCGACTGCAGCTGTGCGCGCGCCGCGTGCAGGTTCCTGAGCGCCGGCGCGGCGTGCGTCTTGACCGCGTTGCGCAGCATACGCATGCACAACTGGTGCGCCAGCAATTCCTCCTGCACCAGCCGCCGATGCGCCGGATGACGCAGTTGCAGCAACTGCGCGGCGTCGGCGTCGCCCGCCGGGCGGTGCATGTCACGCAGTGCCGCGAGGGTGTCGGGTCCGCCCAGGCCCGGCAGCGTGCGATTGAACCCGGCATCGCGGGCCGCCAGCTCCAGCGCCTGCGCAATCAGGCTGGCCAGCTTGTTCTGCGTCAGGCCGTTCACCAGGGGATATATCGGCGCGAGCTTTTGCTCCGGCACCAAGGTCGCCGCTTCAGCGGAAAGCCGGTATTGCGGATGCACCATCTCCCAGCCTTGCTTGCCGAGGCGCACGCTGCCGTAGGCCAGCACCCAGCAGCCCGGCGTGAAATTCTGTTTCTGCTGCTGGTTGAAATGGAAGAAGCGCAGCGTCAACTCGCCGGCCCCCTCCTCGACCCGCACCCGCAGGCTGCGCCGCCCGCCAAATCGCACCTCGGCGTGAACGACGCGCGCGCGAATCAGGGTGTCGGCGCCGTCGGCCAGTTGCGCCAGCGGCGTGACATGCCGGCGGTCCTCGTAGCGTGTCGGCAGGTGGAACAGCAGGTCCTGCACGCGCTCGATGCCCAGCGCACGCAAGCGCAGCGCCAGCGCCGGACCCGCGCCCCTGAGTTCGCCCGCCGCAGAGCGCAGCGTCGGTGGCGGACGCGGGAGTCTGCGTTCAACCGGCATGGGACGTTCGCTGCGGCGCGGTGCGGGCCGCTTCAGCCTTCGAGCACCAGCACCGCATCGGCCTCGACGCGTGCGCCGCGCGGCAGGGCGGCAACGCCGATGGCGGCGCGCGCCGGATACGGCGGCTGGAAATACTGCATCATGATTTCGCTGACCTTGGCGAAATGCGCGAGATCGGTGAGATAGACGTTGAGCTTGGCGGCATCCTGCAAGCTGCCGCCGCTGGCGCGCGCGACCGCGGCGAGATTCCTGAACACCTGGTGGATCTCGTCGTCGATGCTGGCGTTGACCAGCGTCATGCTCCCGGGGTCCAGCGCGATCTGCCCCGACAGGTACACCGTGTCGCCGCATCTGACAGCCTGCGAATAACTGCCGATGGCGGCGGGCGCCTCGGGGCTGGAAATGATCTGGCGTGGCATGCA
>DATMTG010000419.1:0-2926 GCA_035565075.1 Stenotrophobium sp. | reverse complement strand
ATGCGTTCCGCGTCCTTCGCGGATCACCTGCACCGCCTGCTCATGCGATATCGCCTGCTTGTACACGCGCTTGCTGATCAGTGCGTCGTACACGTCCGCCACCGCCATCAGTCTTGCCGAAATGGGAATTTCATCTCCCTTCAAGCCTTGCGGGTAGCCGCTGCCATCCCACCATTCCTGGTGACTGTAGGCGATTTCCTTGGCAAAGCGCAGGAAGCCGATCTCCTCGCCCACGGCGAGTTCGGCGTTGGCGATGGCGTCGCCTCCCAGCGTGGTGTGCATCTTCATGATTTCGTATTCGTCCGGCGTCAGCTTTCCCGCCTTGAGCAGAATCCGGTCGGGAATGCCGATCTTGCCGATGTCGTGCAGCGGTGCCGACTTGTACAGCAGGTCGATCGTGGCCTCCGTCAGGAAGGTGGCGAAACGCGGGTGGCGGACCAGCTTCTTGGCCAGCAGCTTCACGTAATTCTGGGTGCGCAGAATGTGGTTGCCGGTATCGTTGTCGCGGGTTTCGGCCAGCGACGCCAGGGCGCGGATCGTCACCTCCTGGATCATGGTGACTTCTCGCGTACGCCGCTGCACCTCGCGCTCCAGAAACTCGCTCTTGTACTTGAGGAAGTCACGCGCCGCCTTGAGCTGCAGATGGTTGCGCACGCGCGCCTGCACCAGCGGCGGGCTGATCGGCTTGGTGATGTAGTCGACCGCGCCCAGCTCCAGGCCGCGACGTTCGTCCTCGACCGAGCTCATCGCCGTCAGGAAAATCACCGGGATTTCGCGGGTGCGCGCGTCCGCCCGCAACTGCCGCAGCACCTCGTAGCCATCCATCTCCGGCATCATGATGTCGAGCAGGATGAGATCCGGCGGCGTTTGCGCCTGCGCCAGCTGCAGCCCGCGTGCACCGCCAGGCGCGACCCTCACCTTGAACTCCCCGCGCAGCACCTCGCTGATCAGGGCGAGATTTTCCGCGGTGTCGTCGATGACCAGCACGACCTCCTGAGTTTCCGATTCGCTCATTGCCCGTCTCCGTATCGTGGTGGCTGCATGCCCTGAGCCAGTTCAAACATACACCTGATGGTCCCGGGCAAAAAACTTCTGCCCGGGGTGCTATTCCGAAAGCGCATCGAGCGCTGCCAGCGCCGCATCGAAATCGAAGGCCGCTATGGCGTGCGCCACCTTCTGCAAACCGGGCGAGCGCGACGCGCCCCCGGTGAGCTGGAGGACTTCGCCGATCACCTCGGTGGCTTCGGTGTCGCCGTCGGCCAGCAAGACCCGCAAGCGCTGGATCAGCGTCTGCAGATGTTCCGGGTCCATGCTGGCCGGCACGTTGAACGCCGCTTGTTCACGCGTGGTCAATACGGCCAGCCCGGCCAGGACCGTATCCAGTTCGACGCTGGTGCGACGCAACAGATCGACGATTCGATCCCGGCCGGCGCCGTCGATGCAGGCAAGTTCCAATGCGGCCGCGGACGTCTCCAGCGCGCGCGCCCCCAGGGTGCCGGCCAGACCCTTCAGCGTATGCGCCGCACGCTGCTGAGCTGCCGCATCGCCCTGCTCCGACGCCTGCAGGAAGCGGGCTTCGAAGTCGCCCTGGCCGTCGCGAAACATCGTCAGCAGGCGCGTGTAGAGCGGCAGGTTGCCCATCGCCGCGGCGAGACCGACCTTGGCGTCGATGCCGGGCAACGGTGGCAGCAGGCTGGCCGCCAGACCGGTAACGGTCGACGACAGGCCTCCCTCCGCCGACATCGCGCTCGCCCTGGCGGCGTCGGACGACGATGCGGCCGGCCTGATCCACTTTGCCAGCGTCGCCAGCATCTCGGCGACATGCAGTGGCTTGGCAATATGATCGATCATGCCCGCATCGATGACCTTTTCGCGGTCGCCGATCATCGCGTTGGCGGTCATCGCGATGATCGGCAATCCCGCCAGCTCAGGCTGGGTCCGAATGGCCCGGGCGGCCTCGTAGCCATCCATCACCGGCATCTGGCAGTCCATCAGCACGCCGTCGAAGCGGCTGTCCCGGGCCAGTATGTCCAGCGCTTCCTGGCCGTGACCGGCAACCACCACCTGCAGGCCGGCCTGGGTAAGGATTTCCTCGGCCAGTTCCTGGTTGACGTCGTTGTCCTCCACCAGCAACACGCGCGCGCCGTGCAGCCGACGCAACGCTTCGTTGTCGCGTTCGGCCTTGCGATGGACGCGGGAGTCGACCACCCTGCCCTTGCCCAGCGCCTCGACCACCGCGTCGAACAACGACGAGAAGGTCACCGGCTTGGTCAGCACGGCATTGACCCGGACGCCGCTTTCCGCCGCTACCGCCAGTGCTTCGTCGCGACCATGGGCGGTCACCATGATCACCGCGGGAAAGGCGGTCATTGCCGTATATTCCTGGAGACGGCGAATGGCTTCCACGCCGTCCATCGTCGGCATTTTCCAATCCATCAGCACCACGTCGTAGGGATGGCCACCGGCCGCGGCCGCAGCCTCGGCAATCATCACCAGGGCCTGGCCGCCGCCGCTGGCGGTATCGACATCCACCCCGAACTCGGTCGCTATCGTGACCAGGATCTCGCGAGCCACCGGGTTGTCGTCGACGACCAGCACGCGCAATCCGTTGAGATCGTCGGCATACAGCTCCTGGCGAACCGAAGGCGTGACCTGCACGCCAAGCCGCGCATGAAAGTGAAAGGTCGAGCCCTGGCCAGGCACGCTCTCCACCCACATCTCTCCACCCATCATGCCGACCAGCTTGCGCGAAATGGCCAGACCCAGACCGCTGCCGCCATATTTGCGCGTGGTCGAGCTGTCGGCCTGGGAAAAGGACCGGAACAGGCCCGCCGCCTGTTCACTGGTCATGCCTATCCCTGAATCGCGCACCTGGAAATGCAGCTCGACCTGATCCCCGGTCAAGGCAACTCGCTCGACGCCGACC
>DATMTG010000418.1:0-2876 GCA_035565075.1 Stenotrophobium sp. | reverse complement strand
CCGGCCGCGTTCAGACCCGCCCAGTCGCGCTGCCGGACCAGAGCCTTTTCACTGTCGGTCAGACCATGCTGATTCATATAAACCTCTTCGTCAGCCCTGTAAGCGGTCCGATTGGCCTCGACGGTCAGGGAATCGCACATTTTGTTGATGCGATAACCTTTGTGGGACTCGCCCAGGTCGAACACCTGGGTGTCCGGGATTGGATGCGAGCGATCAAGTTGTGGCGTCATTCGGCGTTCCTTAAAACCTGCTTTGACCATCAGGGATCGGGATGCTCATGATGGAAGAACACTGTTGGGGCGCCAATGGATGAAGGGGACCAAAAATTGTGATTTCCGGACATGCGGCCTAGAATCTGGAACCCCCGTTACCGGCGTCCGAGCCATGTCCGCAGCCATTCCCCGCAATGTCGATACAGCGTCGATTCCTCTGTATTCGCTCTATGGCCAGATCGACAGTGCCGCCGAATTGCGGTTTCTGCATCTGGAAACCCTGGAGAGTCGCAACCGGGATTACAACTGGAATATCCGGCCGCACCGGCATCACGATCTGCATCAAATTGTGTGGGTCGAACAGGGTAGCGGACCGGTCACGCTCGACGACCGGAACGTGGAGCTCCATGGGCCCGTCCTGATCAATATTCCACCCTCTGTCGTGCACGGCTTTCAGTGGTCACGCGGCGCGCAGGGCTTCGTGCTGACCATGGCCGAGAGTTTCATGACGGATCTGATGGGGCGCTCGGCAGATCCGTCGGTTGCGGCGTCGCTCGGGCAGGTGCTGGCGATGACCGGGTTCCGCGATGAGCAGGCCAGCGCGCGACTAGCCAGGCTGTTCAGCGCGATCAATGACGAGTACGTGCACGAGCGTGTCTGCAGAGCCACAACGATTTCAGGGCACGTGCTGATCCTGCTGGCGGAGCTGGCCCGGCTGCAGCAATCGAGCCGTCGGGACGTGCCGGCCGCACATGCCGGCGGCAGCGCGTTTTATCAAGGCTTCAAGGAGCTGGTCGAGGCGCACTATCGCGACCACTGGTCGGTCGCCCAGTATGCGTCAGCCCTGGCGATGACCGAGCGCGGCGTGCGCCGGCTCAGCCAGAAGTTCTCCCAACAGACACCCGTGCAGATCATCCACCGGCGCCTGTTGCTGGAGGCCAAACGCATGTTGCTGTACACCGGCAAGTCTGTTGCTGCGGTCGGCTATGACCTGGGGTTTGAGGACCCCGCTTATTTCACCCGATTTTTTATCAAGCACGCTGGCCAGACACCGCTGGAATTTCGCCGTGCGCGGGTGAACGCAGCTTGAGTTTCGCCGTCGCCGTGGGCGTGTCCCAACCTGGTTGGACATGCGCCTCGCATTCAGGTGTCCGAATACGGCGAGCAGGTCTGCCGGACCGCATTTATCGTTCAGCCTCATCCAATTGAGAGGCAGTCGATGGCAAAGGCATATTTCAGTACCGTGCTCGAAACGAGCGCCGACGACGTTTGGGCGGTTATTCGCGACTTCGGCAGCTATCAATGGGCTGGAGTCGTCAGCGACGTCCATATGGAGGACGGCAAGGCGGGTGACGCCGTAGGCGGAGTTCGCAATTTTCACACTGCTGACACGCTCATGCGTCAGCGCCTGCTGGCTCACTCGGACCTTGATCGCTTCTACACCTACCAACTCTGTGAACCCGTTCCATTTCCGATCCGCGATTACGAGGCGACACTGAGGGTTACGCCGGTCATCGACGGAAATCGGGCGTTCATTGAGTGGTGGGCGACTTTCGACTGCGACGCCGACGAGCGCGACCGCTGGACCAGCCATTTTGAGAAGGACGGGTTCTCAAAATGGCTCTCGAACTTGCGTGCTCATCTCATTGCATCGGGCACCTGCAACGGTCGATCTGGCGTCTACGGTGGGCGATGTTGTGACCCACGCCGATAGGGAATCTGCATCACCCGCACGCCAACCGTTACGGGCGGCACGCGATCTGCCGGAAGATCTATCGGTGACGCGTGAAATTTCTGAGTCAAATAGGCCATAGCCTTCATTCAACATGCACATGGCGCTACGCTTTAAGAAGCAACGCACTTGCCCGTGACATCGGTTCGATCGCGGTAGCTAACCCGGAGGTTGCAGATACAACTCCGCCAGCCGCTCGCGCTCCTTCGGCCCCACGCCCAGCGCCTTCTCCAGGTAGGGCGACACGCCGCCGTAATCGGCCTCGACAGCGTGCAGCGCGGCCTCCAGAAAATCGGGCTGCACGCGCCACAGCACGTCCAGTACCTCTTGTGGCGCGAGGCCGCCCGGCGCCGGGCGCGGCATCTGAAACAGCTCGTTGGTGAGCAGATAGTCCTGCATCACCACCGCGCGCGGCACGCCCAGCGCGAGCAGGATCATCGCGGCCCCAAAACCGGTGCGGTCCTTGCCGGCTGTGCAATGGAACACCAGTGGCGCATCGCTCTCGAGCAGGTGGCCGAACAGTTCGGAAAACCGCGCCGCGTTGTCATGTACGAAGGCGCGGTAGGTCTGCTGCATCAGGCCCACCGTGTCCTGCACCGTGACCCGGTGGCCGGATTCCAGCAGATCCTTCATGGCCTGCAGCACCGTCGGCTCGATCGGCAGCGCATGCACGGCGACACCCGGCAGCTCGTAAGGCAGCGCCGTGCGCTCGGCGTCACCGCGCAAGTCGTAGGCGCGCTTGAGCCCCAGCGTGGACAGCACCGCCAGGTCCTGCGGCGTGAGCGCCGCCAGATGGTCCGAGCGGAACAGCCGGCGCCAGCGCACGGGCTGGCCATTCGCGGCGCTGTAGCCGCCCAGGTCGCGGAAGTTGCTGGCACCGGAAAGATTCAGGGATCGGGTCGGGGATTGCATGACTCCCTTTATAACGGCAG
>DATMTG010000417.1:0-3588 GCA_035565075.1 Stenotrophobium sp. | reverse complement strand
TCGGGCCGACACCGCCCGGCACCGGTGTGATGTGGGACGCACGTTCCCTGGCGGCGTCGAATTCGCAGTCGCCGGCCAGCTTGCCGTTGTCCAGGCGGTTGATGCCGATGTCGATCACGGTGGCGCCCGGCCGGATCCATGCGCCCTTGACGAAGCCCGGCTTGCCGACGGCGACGACCAGGATGTCGGCGCGTGCGACTTCGGCTGGCACGTCGGCGGTGAAGCGGTGACAGCAGGTCGCGGTGGCGCCGGCCAGCATCAGTTCCAGCATCATCGGCCGGCCGACATGATTGCTGGCACCGACCACGACTGCGGTGCGGCCCTTGAAGACTTCACCGGTGGCCTTGAGCAATTCGATCACGCCGTAGGGCGTGCAGGGGCGCAGCACCGGCATGCGTTGCGCCAGGCGGCCGAGATTGTAGGGATGGAAACCGTCGACATCCTTGTCCGGGTGGATGCGCTCGATGATCCGCGTGGCGTCGATATGCCGGGGCAGCGGCAACTGCACGAGGATGCCGTCGATGCCGTTGTCCTCGTTGAGGCGGTCGATCTGCGCCAGCAGTTCCGCTTCGCTAATGCCCGCATCCAGATGCAGCGGGACCGAGCGGATGCCGGTCTGTTCACAGGCTCGGCGCTTGTTGCGCACATAAACCTCGGATGCCGGGTCGGCCCCGACCAGTATCGTTGCCAGCGCCGGTGCGCGGCGCCCCTGCGCGACACGCGCGGAGACCGCGAGCCGCACACGTTCCTGGACCTGTACCGCGATGGCTTTGCCGTCGATGATTTGAGCGCTCAAGGGTTTTCTTCTGTCGTGCCGCGATGGACCTGACGATATTTTACGGCCTCACGCTAAACTACGCGCCCCGAGCCGACCGACCGCCACCGAACGTGTCCATCCTTGCCGTCGAAGACCTGACCGTGCACCGCGGCTACCGCTGCCTGGTTCGCAACCTGAGCCTGACGGTGGGCGAGGGCGAGGCGATTCACCTGAGCGGCAGCAACGGCGTCGGCAAGACCAGTCTGCTGGAGACCCTGGCAGGCCTGCGCGAGCCGGCGGCCGGGACGGTGGCGCCGCTTCCCGAGGCGCGATTCCTGCATTGGATCGGCCACAAGAATGCGCTCAACCTGAGCCTCACACCCCAGGAGAACCTCGAGTTCTGGTGCGGACTGAACGGCCAGCCCGGGACAGCGGTTGTCGAGGTGCTGGCGCGGATGGGCGTCGAAAGGGTGCGTCATCGTCCGTGCCGGACCCTGTCCGCCGGACAGAAGCGCCGCAGCGCGCTCGCACGCCTGCTCATCGTGCATCGTCCGCTGTGGCTGCTGGATGAGCCGCTGGATGGCCTCGACGCACAAGGGTTGCAGTGTTTTGCCGGTGTGCTGCAGGGGCATCTGAGTGCCGGGGGCGGTGCCGTGATCACCAGCCACCAGCCGCTGCCGGCCGGTATCGGCGGCATTCGCCCGTTGCATCTGTCATGAGCCGCAGCTTCATCGCCGCCCTGCGCCGCGAACTGCGGCTGGCCGCCGCCGCCAAGATCGAATGGCTGATGCCCCTGCTGTTCTATGTGCTGGTCGTGGTGTTGTTTGGCCTGGGTGCGCGGCCCAATGATCCGCAGCTCGCGATGTTTGCGCCGGCCGTGATGTGGGTCGGCGCCTTGCTGGCAGCGCTGCTGACGCTGGAACGCTTGTTTCGCAGCGACTACGAGGACGGAACGCTCGAGCAGGTGTTTCTCGGCACGGAACCGGTGACCGTGGTGGTGCTGGCCAAGTTTGCCGCGCACTGGCTGTTGACGGGACTGCCGCTGGCACTGCTGTCGGCGCCTCTGGCAGGCGGTCTCGGACTGACGGCGGGGGCTATTCCGTTCCTGACGGCGGGCCTGCTGCTGGGCACGCCGGTATTGACCCTGATCGGCGGCTTTGCCAGCGCCCTGACCGTCGGACTGCCGCGGGCCGGCGTGCTGTTGCCGCTGCTGGTGCTGCCTCTGGTGACGCCGGTGCTGATCTTTGGCGCCGGCGCGGTGCGCGCCGCGCAAAGCGGCCTCGATGCGACGGCTCCGCTATACTTTCTGGCCGCTGTCCTGGCTCTGGCCGTTTCCTTACTGCCCTGGGCGACCGCTGCCGCACTCCGAAACACCTTTGAGTAACAATTATTGAAGCGGCACCAAAATTTATGACTAACTTTCTCACAGGAAGTCCGACAAACAGACAGGTCTCAATGATCCTGATGTGCCGCATCGATAATAAAGACGATGATCATTTTGTTATTGAGTCGGCACGCACACGGTTACCCGCTAAAGGCCCACTCAAATTTTTCCGCAAGCAGCGCGTGGACACTGCTTGCGTGCCGATTCAATAATTCATCATGTGGACCTGGTTTCACCGGCTGGCCTCGCCGCCCACTGCCTACCGCCTCGCGGATCGTCTTGCGCCATGGTTCGGGATTGCCGCACTGCTGCTGCTGGCCTACGGCATCGTCGACGGGCTGGCGTTCGCGCCGCCGGATTACCAGCAGGGCGATGCCTACAGGATCATCTTCGTGCACGTGCCGGCTGCGGCGCTATCGCTGGCGTTGTTCACCTACATGGCCATCGCCGGCGCCATTGCCGTGGTCTGGCGCATCAAGCTGATGGAATGCCTGGTGGTGGCCACGGCTCCCGTGGGCGCCAGTTTCACCGCGCTGGCCCTGCTGACCGGCATGCTCTGGGGCAAGCCGATGTGGGGTGCGTACTGGGTCTGGGATGCGCGCCTGACCTCGGAGCTGATCCTGCTGTTCCTCTACATGGGCGTGATCGGGCTCAATGCCGCGATCGAAGACCCGCGCGCCGCCGCACGGGCCTGCGGCCTGCTGGCGATCGTCGGCGTGATCAACGTGCCGATCGTGCATTACTCGGTGGACTGGTGGAACAGCCTGCACCAGGGCGCCACCATCCTCAAGCTGGGCAAGCCCGATATCAGTCCCGCCATGGCACACCCGCTGTATGCCTGCCTGCTGGGCTTTTTCATGTTTGCCGGCTACGTCATCCTCAGGCGGATGCAGAATGAGCTGTTGCTGCGCGAGCGCGGCACTGCCTGGGTCAGAGAACGGATTGGAGTCGCGCGTGTCTGAATGGCTGAAGATGGGTGGCTACGCCGTGTACGTCTGGGGCAGCTTCGGGCTGACCGCGGCCGTGTTGATCTGGAACCTGTGGATGCCCCGCCTGCGGCGCAGTGCCATCATGAAAGAATTGAGCTCTGAAGAATGACCAAGCGCAGAAGAAGAATGCTGGCGATCGTCGCCTTGCTGGTGGGGCTGTCGCTGGCCGCAGTACTGGGATTCACCGCATTCCGCAAGAACATGATGTATTTCTACACGCCCAGCGACCTGGTCGCCGGCGAAGTGCCGGCCAATGCGCAGATGCGGCTGGGCGGCTTGGTGGTCACGGGCAGCGTCAAGCGCGGCCAGGGCACCGAGGTGCAATTCACGCTGAAGGATTGCAGCAAGTCGATCCCGGTGCGCTACAACGGCATCCTGCCGGACCTGTTTCGCGAGGGGCAGGGCATCGTCGCCACCGGCTATCTCGGCAACGACCATGTCTTCGTGGCCACCCAGGT
>DATMTG010000416.1:0-4320 GCA_035565075.1 Stenotrophobium sp. | reverse complement strand
CCCGGTCGCGACGGCCGCCGCCCGGGACCCCGAGATCACGCGCCTGCGCGAAGATTTTTCCGGCATGCGGCGCCTGCTCGAGCAGCAGCTTTCCGGCGTGCTCTGGAACGGCATGAAGACCGCGCAGCCCGAGCGCGTCTCGGCGCTCAACGTGCTCAGCGATCTCGGCCTCGACCCGGAACTGGCGCGGCAGATCGCCGGCGAGTTGCCCGAATACAGCGATGCCGACCGCGCCAGGTTCCTGCCGCTGGGACTGTTGTCGCGGCGCATCCCCATCGTCAGGAAGGATCCGGTCCTGGCCGGCGGCGCCATCGCATTGATCGGCCCCACCGGTGTCGGCAAGACCACCACGCTGGCGAAGCTCGCCAGCCATTTCGCCATGCACCACGGCACCCGCGACATCGCGCTGGTGACCACCGACCACTACCGCATCGGCGCGCAGGAACAACTCTTCACCTACGGCCGCCTGCTCGGCATCCCGGTACATACCGCCAGCAACGCCGCGGAACTGGCGCAGGTCATGCAGAAACTCTCGGACCGGCGCCTGGTGCTGATCGATACCGCCGGCATGGGCCCGCGCGATCGCAACCTGGCCGCGCAATTCTCGGAACTCAAGGGCGTCTCCGGCCGCATCAGTACCTACCTGGTGATGGCGGCCAACAGCCAGGCCAGCGACCTCGACGAAGTGGTCCGGCGTTTCGGCGCGACGCCGCTCGACGGCGGCATCCTGACCAAGCTCGACGAGAGCACCCGCATCGGCGGCGCGCTGTCGGTCGTGATCCGCAGCCAGCTGCCGCTGGCGTTCGTGACCGACGGCCAGCGGGTGCCGGAGGACATCCAGGCGGCGCGCGCCGACCGGCTGGTGCTGCGCGCCATGCAGATGGCGCGGCAACACCCGATGGTGCTGGACGACAGCACGCTGGCCATGCGCTTCGGCGGGTTTGGCAAAAACACACAACAAGAGGTGATCCATGTCGCAGGCTAAGACTCCCGACGACCAGGCCGCGGGCCTGCGCCAGCTGCGGCCGGCCAAGCCGGTGCAGGTGATCGCGGTGACCAGCGGCAAGGGCGGCGTCGGCAAGACCACGACCTCGATCAACCTGGCGGTGGCAATGAGCATGACCGGCAAGAAGGTGATGCTGCTCGACGGCGACCTCGGCCTGGCCAACGTCGATGTCATGCTCGGACTGCAGCCGACCTACAACCTGTCGCACGTGCTCGAAGGCAAGTGCTCGCTGGAAGACACCATCCTCGAAGGTCCGGCCGGCGTGCAGGTGGTGCCGGCCTCCTCCGGCAAACGCAACATGGCCGAACTCAGTCCCGCCGAGAACGCCGGTCTGGTAAACGCGTTCTGCGAATTGCGCCAGCCGCTCGATGTGCTGATCGTCGATACCGCCGCCGGCATCGCCGACAGCGTCATCACCTTCAGCCAGGCTTCGCAGGAAGTCATCGTGGTGGTGACGCAGGACCCTTCGTCGCTGACCGACGCCTATGCCCTGATCAAGGTCCTGAGCCGCGACCACGGCGTCGCGCGGGTGCAGGTGCTGGCCAACATGGTGCACAACGGCATCGAGGCACGCGATATCTTCGACAGCCTGCGCCGGGTGTCCGAGCGCTTCCTCGACATCACCCTCAACCTGATGGGTTCGGTGCCGCAGGACGACTGGCTCAAGCGCGCGGTGCGCAAGCAGAAGCCGGTGCTGGACCTGTATCCCAATTCGCCGTCGGCCGAAGCCTACCGGCTGCTGGCGCGCAAGGCCGAGCAGTGGGGCCTGCCCAAGGGCGCCCGCGGCAATCTTGAATTCTTCGTCGAGCGGCTGATCAAGACCGAGTCGCTGATGGGAGCGCCCGCGTGAACGCGGCCGCCGCCGCAAGCCAGCCGCTGCCGGCCCGCTCCGAGCACGAACTGATCGTGCGTCACGGCGAACTGGTCAAGCGCATCGCCTATCACATGGCGGCGCGGTTGCCGTCCAGCGTCGACGTGCAGGACCTGATCCAGGCCGGCGTGATCGGACTGCTCGAGGCCTCGCGCAACTACAGCAGCGACCGCGGCGCGGCGTTCGAAACCTACGCCAGCATCCGCATCCGCGGCGCGATGGTCGACGAACTGCGCAAGGGCGACTGGGCGCCGCGTTCGCTGCACCGCCGCGCCCGCGAAGCCGCACAGGCGATGCATGACATCGAGCAGCAGACCGGCCGCGATGCGCGCGACGCCGAGGTGGCCGAGCGCATGGGCATCGGTCTTGATGAGTATTACGCCATCACCGCCGACGCGGTGCGCTGCCAGGTCCTGAGCATGGATGCGCAGGATGCCGACAACGAAGACCGTTTCCAGTACGCCGATACGGCTGCCGGCCCGCTGCAATCGCTGCAGCACGACGAGTTCCAGGGCAGCCTCGCCGCCGCCATCGACGGCCTGCCGGAGCGCGAGAAACTGCTGCTGTCGCTGTATTACAACGACGAGATGAACCTGCGCGAGATCGGCGTGATCCTCGGCGTCAGCGAGTCGCGGGTCTGCCAGATCCACGGCCAGGCGCTGCTAAGGCTGCGCGCCCGTCTCGAGGAATGGCGCGCGGAGGCTGCGACATGAACCCGAGTAATCAAACCCCATCAGTCACCTTGTCTGTCCTGGCCAGCCGGCTGCGGGGCAGTGGGTCATAGCCGGAGAGGCACATGGACAAGAACATGAAAATACTGATCGTCGACGATTTCTCGACGATGCGCCGGATCGTCAAGAACCTCCTGCACGATCTCGGCTACACCAACACCAGCGAGGCCGACGACGGCAAGACCGCATGGCCGATGCTGCAGGGCGGCGGCTTCGAGTTCGTCGTCACCGACTGGAACATGCCTGGCATGACCGGCATCGACCTGCTGAAGAACATCCGGCAGGACCCGGCGCTGGCGAAACTGCCGGTGCTGATGGTCACCGCCGAGGCGCAGCGCGAACAGATCATCGAAGCGGCCAAGGCCGGCGTCAACGGCTACATCATCAAGCCCTTCACCGCCGTCACGCTCAAGGAAAAACTCGACAAGATTTTCCAGAGAGCGGCGGAGGCCGCGTGACCGCCGCCGCTGCAAACCCGCGGTCCGCGCCCGACCGCGCCGAGATGCTGGCGCGCCTGCGCGGCATGCTGACGGCGCTGGAGGACGGCGACGACGCGCTGTTCGAGCACGGCCTGGCGCAGCTGCTGCGCCCGCGCGAGGACGGCCTGCTGGCCAATGTCGCGCGCATCACCCGCAACCTGCATCGCACCGTCAACGAAGTGAGCTGCGACAGCCGCCTGTCGCAGTACGTCAACGCGGAAATGCCCGATGCCTGCAAGCGCCTCGATTACGTCGTCAAGCTGACCGAGGAGGCCGCCAACCGCACGCTGGACCTGGTCGATCACAGCCGCGTGCTGGCGCGCAACGTGCGCGATGCCGGCGACCGGCTGCTGCACATCCAGGACCAGGTGATGGCGGTGGTGCCGCAAACGCCGTCGGCGCTGTCGCTGTCGGCGCAACTGCTGCTGCTGCACAAGACGATCATGGACAATGCCGATCAGCTCAACGGCAATCTCTCGGCGCTGTCGCAGGCGCAGGAATACCAGGACCTGACTGGACAGGTCATCAGGCGCGTGATCAGGCTGGTGCGCGATGTCGAGACCGCCTTGATCGAACTGCTGCGCGCCGCCGGACCGGGACAGGGCGGCGCCGTGCGTGCCGCCGACACGCCGGGACTGGCCGGTCCGGCCGTGCCCGGCGTCAACCAGGCCGCGAACCAGTCCGACGCCGACGCGCTGCTCGCCGAGCTGGGATTCTGAGACCGCTCATGGCGACCGACATGGACCAGGAAATCCTCTCCGACTTCATCATCGAGGCCGGCGAGCTTGTCGAGAAGCTTGGCGAGCAGCTCGTCGAACTCGAGCACGCGCCCGAGGACGGCGCGCTGCTGAATGCGATTTTCCGCGCCTTCCACACTGTCAAGGGTGGCGCCGGATTCCTGCAGTTCAACAACATGGTGACGCTGTGCCACGCCGCGGAAGACGTCTTCAACGGACTGCGCAACGGCAAGATCAGGCTCGATGGCGACCTGATGGATGCTGTCATGCAGTCGGTCGACCAGGTGCAGGCGATGATGGCGCAGGCTTCCTCCGGCGAAGTGCCGGCGGCGGCACCGGCGGCATTGATCGAGCGGCTGCATGCCTTTGCCGCAGCACGCCCGCCGGCGGAGCCGGTCAAGGTTGAAGCGCCGGCGGCGCCTGCTGCGCCTGCCGCGGCGACCAGCGATGCCATCACCGACGATGAATTCGAGGCCCTGCTCGACAGCCTGCACGG
>DATMTG010000415.1:0-3348 GCA_035565075.1 Stenotrophobium sp. | reverse complement strand
GTCGAATTTATTATCATAGACGCAGGCAAGCAGGGCTCGCGCCAAAAAAAACTCAACGCGGCCCTTCTGCTGCCAAGCTACCTGCTCACGAATCTCCGCAGACGGCTTACGTCGCGGCCATTCATGCATGCGCAATCCATCCAGCCCTAGGGCTGACTGGCCGGTTCAACAGGATCACCGTATGAAATCAGCGAATCCCCCTCCGCCACCGACCGGCAAGGTCCGCGACAGCATCGTCACGACCGGCAGCACCGATGCCCTGCCGATGGCGCCGGCGCTCGGCGCCTCGCTGGACGCGGCGAAGATGCCACGCAAGTCCACGCTCGTGCCGCGCCGCATCCTGCTCACCAGTGCGCTGGCCATCCTGCTTGGCGTGGCCGCGGCGGAGATCGCGCAGCTGCTGATGCTGATGATCAACCTGATCACCGATATCTGCTTCTATGGCCGCGTGTCCGATGTGATCGGTCCGACCGTCAGCCACAGCGGTTCCTTCGTGCTGTCGCCCGCCGGCAATCACCTGGGCGCCTGGGTGATTGCAATGCCCGTCATCGGCGGGCTTGCTGCCGGCGTCATGGCACGCTGGGGTTCGCGCGCGATCCAGGGCCACGGCATCCCGGAGGCGATGGAGCGCATCCTCGAACACGAGTCGAATATTCCCGCACGCGTGACCTGGCTCAAACCGCTGTCGTCCGCGGTGGCCATCGGCACGGGCGGCCCGTTCGGCGCCGAAGGTCCGATCATCTCCACCGGCGGCGCGCTCGGCTCTCTGCTCGGCCAGCTGTTGCGCGTGACCGCGCAGGAGCGCAAGACACTGCTCGCTGCTGGCGCCGCCGCGGGCATGGCCGCCGTATTCGGTGCGCCGATCGCAGCCCTGGCGATGGCGGTCGAACTGCTGCTGTTCGAACTGCGGCCACGCTCGCTGATCCCGGTGGCGCTGGCCACGGTCACGGCGACCGGCGTGCGCTATGCGACCTTCGGCGCGGGCGCGGTGTTCGCGATGCCCGAGGTCGTACAATCCGGCGGCTGGGCGCTCGCCAGTTACATCGCGCTGGGCGCGCTTGTCGGCTACGCCAGCGTGTGGGTGACCAAGGCGGTCTACAGCGTCGAAGACGCCTTCGGCAAGCTTCCCATCCACTGGATGTGGTGGCCGGCACTCGGTGCGGTCGTCGCCGGCGTCGTCGGCTGGATCCAGCCCCGCACCCTGGGCGTCGGTTACGACAACATCGACGCGCTGTTGCAGGGGCATTTCGGCGTGGAGATGCTACTGAGCTTCGGCCTGCTGAAATTCACCTCCTGGGTGATTTCCCTGGGCAGCGGCACTTCCGGGGGCACGCTCGCGCCGCTGTTCATGATCGGCGGTTCGATGGGCGCATTGATCGGGATCGGCGCCGATCACCTGTGGCCCTCCTTCCACGTCGATCTTCGCATCGCCGCGCTTGTGGGCATGGGCGCGATTTTTGCCGGTTCGTCGCGCGCGCTGCTGACCGCGATCATTTTCTGCTTCGAGACCACGCGCCAGCCCGCTGCGCTGCTGCCGCTGCTGGGCGGTTGCACAGCCGCCTACCTGATCTCTGCGCTGACCATGCGCAACACCATCATGACCGAGAAGATCGCGCGCCGTGGCGTGCGCGTGCCCGCCGAGTACAGCGCCGATGCCCTCGATCTCATCACCGTCGAGCAGGTGTACAACCGCAGCGTCACCACACTGAACGCCGATGACACCCTGGAGTCGGTGCTCTCGCGCATGCGCGCCGGGGAGCCCGGCCTGCGCCACCACGGCTATCCCGTGGTCGATGCCGGCGGCAAACCCTGCGGTGCGCTGACCCTGCGCGACCTGCTCGATCCGGACGCCAATCCCGCGGCGTCGCTGCGCGATCTGGTACACCGCGCGCCGCTGACGGTCTACGCAGACGAGACCCTGCGCGACGCCGCCGACCGCATGGCCCTGACCGGCATCGGCCGCTTGCTGGTGGTGGAACGCGGCGCACCGTCACGCCTGCTGGGCCTGCTGACCCGCGGCGATCTGATCAGCGCCCATTCGCGCCGGCTGCATGAGGTCCGCGTCGCCAAACGGCAGTTGCACCTGCGAAAACGCAAACGGCGCGTCGGTCAGCCCGCGACCTGACCGGAGAGCGCATGCAACCTGGGCAGAAACGGCCCGGGTGATCTGGGTGATCGGGTCAAGCCGTTGCTGGTGGCAATGAAAACACCCGCGCAAAGTAGCCGCTCGCATCCTCCAACAGCGCGGTCTTGTCGCCCTCGCCTTCAATCCCTGCCAGCACCCGCGCCAGCCGCTTCTTGTATTCGAGCTGCATGGCGCGGCCGATCTCGATGCGCTGCGCCTGCGGACTGCCGGCGCCGTGCATGGACTCAGTGAGATAACCAACCGCGTTGCGGCCCAGCGTCATATTTTCGATCAGGCGCAGGACGCGTACACGCTCCTCGGTGGTGAAGCCTTCCCGGCCCTTCAGGTATTTTTTCAGCAGCGCGCCGATTTCGGGATGATTGAAATCCTGCTCGGAGGGCAGCGTCGCGACCAGGCCGCCGGCGATGTCCTGCGCCAGACGGCTCAATTCATAGGGCAGCTTGGTAACGTGATGCTTGCAGACGTTAGCCAGCATGTCGTCGTTGATGAAGGCGCCGGATTTGGTCGCATGGCCCTGATGGCTCGCCGCGATGCCGGTGCCGTAGATGGTTTCGTTGAGATGCGTCATCTCGACCAGCTTGTCCTTGACGTGCGAGGCGCTGGCAACGCCATTCATCTCCGCCACTTCCGCCGCGGCACCGATCAGCACGTCGCCGACGCCGCTTTTGCAGACGTAGGAGCGGCGATGATAGGTGGTGAAGCGCTGCACCAGCATCGCCGCGAACTCGATCTCGCCCTGCATGAACACCAATTCGTTGGGGATGAACACGTCCTTGAATATCACCAGCGCTTCCTGCCCGCCATACATCGCGTTGCCGGCATCGATGCTGCCGCCTTCCATTGCGCGGGTGTCGCAGGACTGGCGACCGTAGACGTAGGTGATGCCGGGCGCGTCGACCGGCACCGCGCCGACGATGGCGTAATCCTCGTCGCCCTTGCCTAGCCGCATCGTCGGCATCACCACCATCCAGTGCGAATTGATGCAACCGGTCTGGTGTGCCTTGGCGCCGCTGATGTAAACGCCTTCGGCGGTGCGCCGCGTGACGTGCACGAACATGTCCGGGTCGGTCTGTTCATGCGGCGCCTTGCTGCGATCGCCCTTCACGTCCGTCATGGCGCCGCCGATGACGTAATTGTGGCGGTGCATCTGCGTCAGGAATGCCTTGAAGCGGGCGTGATAGCCGGTGCCGTGCTTTTCGTCG
>DATMTG010000414.1:0-10395 GCA_035565075.1 Stenotrophobium sp. | reverse complement strand
GTATAAATAATAACAACATTCCCGATCATGCCGGCGACAGCGGGTGACGGGTTTTCAGCCTTTGGCGTGGAACTCGCTCAGTAGCGCGAACAGTGCGGCATCGCCTTCGGCCTTGCGCAGCTTGTCGCAGAACACTTCGTCGGAAAACATTTCGGCGATGGCCGCCAGGTGCTTGAGGTGCGCCTCGGTGGCGTTCTGCGGCACCAGCAGGCCGAACACCAGGTCCACGCCCTGGCCGTCGTGCGCGTCGTAATCCAGCGGATGCTTCAGGCGCATGAACGCGCCGACGCTGCCCTCGACGCCGGCCATGCGGCCGTGCGGAATGGCCACGCCATGGCCCAGGCCGGTGCTGCCGAGCTTTTCGCGCGCGGCCAGGCTGGCGAGGATGTCCGCCGGGTCGACGCCGCTGGCGCCCTTGCCCAGCAGCCGTCCGAGATCTTCAAGCGCTTTTTTCTTGCTGGTGTAGGTGCTGCCGGCGACCACGCGCTCGGCGCTCAGGATTTCGGTGAGTTTCATTGGCCCTTTCCTTGTCACGAATCAAAAAGGCCCGGCACCGGGCCGGGCCTCGCTGGCCGCATCTTACTAGACCGCCATGCGCTTGTGCGCTTCGCGGCTGTGGTGATCGCGGGATTTCTCCTTGTGCTTGCGGGTCTGCTGATCGAGCTTGTCGACCAGCAGGTCGATCGCCGCGTACATGTCCTCGGCCACCATTTCGGCGTGCAGGGTCGTACCGCTGGCGCGGACCGTGGCCTCGGCCTTCTGCTCGAGCTTTTCGACCGTGAGGATGACCTCGACGGCGATGATGTGATCGAAGTGTCGGCCGACGCGCTTGAGCTTTTCGGTCACGTACTCGCGCAGCGCGGGGGTGACTTCTATGTGGTGCCCGGAGATGGTGAGATTCATCGATGCCTCCTGGTTATGCGCCGGTTTCAGGCCGACGCGGTTTTGCGCTCGTGCGAAGGCGGGATGTTCAGCCCCTCGCGGTACTTGGCCACCGTGCGCCGCGCAACCTGTATGCCATCCTTGAGCAACAGTTCGGCGAGAGTGGAATCGGAGAGGGGCCGTGACGGCTGTTCCCCCGCAATCAAGCGCTTGATCATGGCCTGGATGGCCGTCGCCGAGCAGACGCCACCTTGCGTGGTCTGCACATGGCTGGAAAAAAAATACTTGAGTTCGAACAGCCCACGGGGCGTGAGCATGTATTTGTTGGCAGTGGCGCGTGACACCGTGGATTCATGAATCCCCAACTGTTCCGACAGGTCCCTGAGCACCAGGGGCCGCATCGCCTCGTGACCATATTCCATGAAAGCGCGCTGCTCTTCAACTATGCACTGCGCGACCCGCAAAAGCGTCTCGTTTCGCGCCTCCAGGCTGCTGATGAAGTAGCGGGCTTCCTGCAGGTGTTGCTTGAGCATCAGCTGGTCACTGGAGTTGTCGGCGCGCCTGATCATGCCCTGGTATGTCTTATTGACCCGCAGATGCGGCGTATGTTCCGGGTTCAGCGACACCTGCCAGCGGCCCTCGCGCTTGCGCACGTAGACATCGGGTGCGATGTAGTCGTCCTCGTGACGCTGGAACGGCCGCCCCGGATGCGGCTGCAGGCTGCGGATCAGGGCCAGCGCGCCGAGCACCGTTTCCAGCGGATAGTCGCTGGCCCTGGCGATGTGCGCGGCATCGCGCTGCGCCAGCAAGGGCAGGTGATCGGCTACCAGCGCCAGCGCCGCCGTGCGCCCACAAGTGTCGGGCCTGATCTGGCGCAATTGCAGGATCAAGCACTCGCGCAGGTCGCGTGCCGCGACGCCCGGCGGGTCGAACGCCTGCACCTGCCGCAGCACCTGCTCCAGTTGCGCGGGCGTCGTCGCGTACTCGGCGCAGAGCCGCGCCTGCAACTCGTCCCAGTGCTCGAGATAGCCGTCGTCGTTGACCGCATCCAGCAGATGCGCGGCCAGCTCGGCCGCCCGTGCATCCAGGGGCGCCAGCGACAGCTGTGCCCGCAGGTGTTCATGCAGGCCGGCCTGGCCCTGGACCAGCGACTGCAGGTAATCGCTGTGATCATCGTCGGGGGCGGCGACTGCAGGCGTGTAGTCGTCGTAGACATCGCTCCAGTCGGCGTCGACCGGCAACTCCTCGCCGATCTCGGCATTGCCGTCGACCTCCGCCAGCGGTGCATCGCTGTCCTCCCCGGCGGAGGTGGGTTCGCCCTCGGCGTCTTCGTCACGCTCCAGCAGCAGGTTGGCGTCCAGTGCCTGCTGGATTTCGAGCTGGAGGTCCAGGGTCGACAGCTGCAGCAGGCGGATCGCCTGCTGCAAGGCCGGGGTCATCGCCAGACTTTGGCCCAGCTTCAGGCCCAGCGACTGCTTCATCAGGCTCGTCTCGTGGCGGATTTCCAATAAACGGTATGTTTTTTGCTTTATAAAAGCAACTGCCGCCGCCGGCCGGTCATCGGCACCAGCCTAACGGCCGGCCAGCGCGGCCAGCAACTGCGGGTGGATGCCGCCAAAATCGCCGTTGGACATCACCAGGATGCGATCGCCTTCGCGCGCTTCGGCGACGACGGCCTCGACCAGAGCATCCAGCTTTTGCGCCACATGCAGACGCTCGCCCACTGCCGCCAGCGCCGACTGGGCGTCCCAGCGCAGGTCGGGCCGGGCGAACACGTAACACTGATCGGCATCGCGCAAACTGCCCGCCAGATCCGCCGCCTGCGCGCCCATGCGCATGGTGTTGGAACGCGGCTCCAGCACCGCGAGGATGCGGCCTGCGGCCTGCTCGCGCAGTGCTGCGATGGTGACCTCGATGGCTGTCGGATGGTGCGCGAAATCATCATAGACTTTCACGCCGCGGACCTCGCCGATCAGCTCCAGCCGGCGCTTGACGCTGCCGAAGCGGCTCAACCCTTCGGTCAGGGTCTTCAGCGGCACGCCGACGTGCGCGGCCGCGGCAAACGCCGCCAGCGTGTTGGAACGGTTGTGCTCGCCCGCCATCGGCGTCTGCACCAGGCCCTTGGCGCGGCCCTTGATGCGCAGCTTGAATCCCTGCTTCTGCGGCTCGGCCAGCCAGCCGTCGGCGTGGTTGAAATATTCGATCTCGCTCCAGCAGCCCTGCTGCAGCACATGCGCCAGATTGGCGTCGGCACCGTTGACGATCAGCCGGCCCTGCCCCGGCACCGTGCGTATCAGATGATGAAACTGACGCTGGATCGCCGCCAGATCGGGAAAAATGTCAGCGTGATCGAATTCGAGATTGTTGAGGATCGCGGTGCGTGGCCGGTAGTGCACGAATTTGCTGCGCTTGTCGAAAAACGCGGTGTCGTACTCGTCGGCCTCGATCACGAAATACCGGCTCTTGCCGAGTCGCGCCGAGACGCCGAAATTCACCGGCACGCCACCGATCAGGAATCCCGGTTCCAGCCCCGCATGTTCCAGCAGCCAGGCCAGCAGGGAGGTCGTCGTGGTCTTGCCGTGGGTGCCGGCCACGGCCAGCACATGCCGGCCACGCAGCACGTTTTCCGCCAACCATTGCGGACCGGAGATGTACGGCAGGTCGTTGTTGAGCACGTATTCCATCGCCGGATTGCCGCGCGTGACGACGTTGCCCACCACCACCATGTCCGGCACCGGTTGCAGATGCTCGGGCGCGTAGCCCCGCATCAGCGTGATGCCCAGCGCCTCGAGTTGCGTCGACATCGGCGGCCAGGCATTGGCGTCCGAGCCGGTCACCGTGTGCCCTGCCTCGCGCGCTATGGCGGCGATGCCGGCCATGAAGGTGCCGCAGATTCCGAGGATATGAATGTGCATGAGGTTTCGCTAAGCCTGTTGTCCGGATCAGCCCGCCAGTCCGCCGAACAGGACCGACGTAACGCTGCCGCCGATCATGCCGACAAACAGCATCACGCCGGCCGCGACGAATGCGATGACGATGCCGACCCACAGGTTGACGTTCGCGGCGTGGCGGAAGATGTGCGCGGTGACGATGAAATTCCAGAAATTGACCAGGTTCATGAAGAACACCGCGATGCCGGAGATCTGCACCGCGCCGGGCTTTTCAAGCAGCTCCGGGTGCTTGGCCAGCTCGAGGATCTGCGGCGCCATCTGGGTGAAACCCGGCAGCAGCGCCAGCGTCAGCACCGCGGTCGTCGCCAGCAGCGCGTTGAAAGTCTGCTGGAACCGGTTGAGCACGTCGCGCATGCGCAGGATCGAGCGCGTGATCATCGCCAGCGCCGCGACCATCGCCAGCGCAATGCCCAGCGCCATCGGCGGCGGCAGCACGCGAGAAAACACCAGGCCGTTGGCCAGCACCGCCAACGCCACCAGCACCGGCGTCAGGCCGTTGGCATAGGGAAAATCCTGCGGCCCCGCACGCAGGAACAGGATGCGGACCGTGGCTTCGAGTGTTTGCGCAAACATGTCGGGTGAATTTTACTTGTCAGAGGAGCCTGAACCGATATTCTATGTGCTTTATCGATTCCTGCTCATGTCCCAGACTCCCCTGATTGCCTCCGACGAGGCGCTGAACCCGCTGCTGCACACCTGGTCAACACGCCCGTGGCTGGCGCTGGACACCGAGTTCGTGCGCGTCGACACCTACTACCCTAAGCTCTGCCTGGTCCAGGTCGGCGACGGCCAGCACAGCGTCTGCATCGACACGCTGGCGCTGCGCGACCTGACGCCGCTGCTGGACCTGCTCAAGCGCCCCGACCTCCTCAAGGTGTTTCATGCCGCCAGCCAGGATCTCGAAATCCTCGTGCAACTCGGCGGCAGCTGTCCCGCCCCGCTGTTCGACACCCAGCTGGCCGCCACCCTGCTCGGGCTCGGCGACCAGATCGGCTACGCCGCGCTGGTGGAAAAACAGCTCGGCATCGTCCTCGACAAGAGCCTGACCCGCACCGACTGGTCGCGCCGGCCGCTGACCGCGCCGGAACTGGCCTACGCCGCCGCCGATGTCGAACACCTGGCGGTGCTCTACCCGATGCTGCGCGATGCGCTGGCGCAGGCCGGGCGCCTGGCCTGGCTGGAGGAAGATTGCGCGCGCGCCGCCAACGGCAGCCACTACATCACCGAGCCGGCCGATGCCTGGCGCCGCCTCAAGGGACTGGCGCGTCTGAATCCGCAGGCGCAAACCGCGGCCGCGGCACTGGCGGCGTGGCGCGAGCAGCGGGCGCAATCGCACAATCGTCCGCGCAAATGGATCATCGAGGACGATGCGATTTACCGCATGGCCGAGCGCCTGCCGCGCAACCTGGCGGAGCTGGGTGCGCTGACCATCCTGCCGCCCAGAACCCTGGCGCGTCACGGCGAGAGCCTGCTGGCGGCGCTCGACGCGGCCCGCGCGGCGCCGGCCGTGGCGCTGACGCACGATGAACGGCTGGCATCGGAACTCAAGGCCCGTGTGCAGAAATTGCAGGAACGCCTGCGCGCCATCGCGACCACACACGACATCCCCGCCAGCCTGCTGGCGCCGCGCGCGGACCTCGAAGCCCTGGTGCTGCAGGGCGCACAGGCCGGCATCCCGCTGCTTGAAGGCTGGCGGCGGGAAATCGCGGGCAGGGAATTGCTGGAGCTGCTCTGAGCGCTGCAGTGCAGGCGCCGGATCAGAGAGCGTCGATAATCCGGTCGAAAATCTGCTCCATCGTACCGACACCATCGACGTCGACCAGCTTGTGCTGGTGCGCGTAGAAGTTGAGCAAGGGCTTGGTTTCGTCGTTGTAGACCTGGATACGATGCCGGATCACATCTTCGCGGTCGTCGGCCCGGCCTTCCTTCTGCGCACGCGCGAGCAGGCGCTGCACGATTTCCTCGTCGGCCACCGCCAGGTGCACGGCGCGGCTCATCGGCGGCTGCTTCAGGCGCTCGAGCATCGCATCCAGCACCTTGGCCTGGGTGACGTTGCGCGGAAACCCGTCGAGGATGAAACCGTGCTCGGTGTCCTTGTGCTGCAGACGCTCCTCGACGATGCCGATCACGATGGCATCGTCCACCAGCTGGCCGGCGTCCATCGCGGCCTTGGCCTTCTGGCCCAGCGCGGTGCCGGCCTTGACCGCATGGCGCAGCGCGTCGCCGGTGGAAATCTTCGGCACGCCGTAATGCGCGACCAGCTTTTCGCCCTGGGTGCCCTTGCCTGAGCCGGGCGCGCCTAGCAGAACAATTCTCATAATCTGGGGAAGCCTGTCGTCGTTAATTGTTGGAATTCGGCTGCCGAGTCCGGCCGCGAGGCGGAAAAGTAACCCTTGCCCCGCAGGACGTCAACGGCCCGCCCCGTTGCCGGCCGCCATTCTCCATTAGACTAAGCCACTTAGCCTCGATTACGCGACCCCAGACCCTATGCCGCGCAACGTTTTCTACGCCCAGTCCGGCGGCGTCACCGCCGTCATCAACGTCTCCGCGGCCGCGGTCATCGAACAGGCGCGCAAGTACCCCGAAAAAATCGGCAAGGTCTACGCCGGCCGCAACGGCATCATCGGCGCGCTTACCGAATACCTGATCGACACCTCGCAGGAATCCGCCGAAGACATCGCCGCGCTGCGCCACACGCCGTCCGGCGCCTTCGGCTCCTGTCGTTACCGGCTCAAGGGGTTCGACAAGCATCAGGCTGAGTACGAACGCCTGGTCGATGTGTTCAAGGCGCACGACATCGGTTACTTCATCTACAACGGCGGCGGCGACAGCGCCGACACCTGCCTCAAGGTCTCGCACCTCTGCGACCAGCTGGGTTACCCGCTGCAGACCATCCACATCCCCAAGACCGTGGACAACGACCTGCCGATGACCGACAACTGCCCGGGCTTCGGCTCGGTGGCGAAATATGTCGCGGTGTCGATCCGGGAAGCCGGTTTCGACGTCGCCAGCATGGCCAAGACCTCGACCAAGGTGTTCATCATGGAGGTGATGGGCCGCCATGCCGGCTGGATCGCCGCCGCCGGCGGACTCGCCGCCGAGCATGAGGGCGACGCGCCGCAGGTCATCCTGTTCCCGGAAATCAGCTTCGACGAAAACGCGTTCCTCGCGCGCGTCGATGCCTGCGTCAAGCGCCACGGCTACTGCGCGGTCGTCGCCTCCGAAGGGCTGCGTACCCTCGACGGACATTTCCTGTCCGAGGCCCGCGCCACCGACGCCTTTGGCCACGCGCAGCTGGGCGGCCTCGCGCCGATGCTGGCCAAGCTGGTCAAGGCCCGGCTCGGCTACAAATACCACTGGGCGGTGGCCGACTACCTGCAACGCGCCGCGCGCCACATCGCCAGCGGCACCGATGTCGAACAGGCCCATGCGCTGGGCGTCGCCGCGGTGGACATGCTGGTCGCCGGCAAGAGCGGCGTGATGCCGGTGATCGTGCGCACCCGCGACATGCCCTACGAGTGGCACATCGATGAATCGCCGTTGGACCAGGTCGCCAATGTCGAGAAGAAGATGCCGCGCGACTACATCACCGACGACGGCTTCCACATCACCGAAGAATGCCGCCGCTACCTGCTGCCGCTGATCCAGGGCGAGGATTACCCGCCCTATGCCAACGGCCTGCCGCGCTATGTCCGCCTCAAGAACGTGGCGGTGCCGAAGAAAACCGGGATCGAATTCAGGCTTTAACCGGCCGCGGCTCGCATATCGGCAGCCGGATGCCTCAAAATAGCGGCCTGCCAATCCCCCCACCCGAACAACCACGAGGTTTACCATGGGTTTTGAAACACTGGGCCCCGGCGACAAGGCCCCCAACGAGTTCTACGTCGTCATCGAGATCGCCGCCTATGGCCCGCCGGTCAAGTACGAGGTGGACAAGGCCTCCGGCCTGCTGATGGTGGACCGCTTCATGAACGTGGCGATGTCTTACCCGGCCAATTACGGCTACGTGCCCAAGACCCTGTCCGGCGACGGCGACCCGGTGGACGTGCTGGTGATCACCCCGCATCCGATCGTCGCGGGCTCGGTACTCAAGTGCCGCGCGGTCGCAGTGCTCGACACCACCGACGAGAAAGGCACAGATGCCAAGCTACTCGCCGTGCCGGTCGACAAGGTCAGCAACAACGCCTACGACAACCTGCGCGATCTGGCCGACGTACCGGCGCGCCTGAAGAACGAGATCGAGCACTTCTACGGGCATTACAAGGCGCTGGAAAAAGGCAAATGGGTCAAGCTCGCCGGCTGGCGCGACGCCGCCGCCGCGCGCAAGGAGATCGAAGACGGCATCAAAAATTACAAGGGTTGAAGCTGTCGCGGCCAATCGAAGCGGAGTCCACGGACTCCGCTTTTTAATGGGCGAGGCATCACACGCGCCGCAAGCAGATCATCAAAACGGCAAGACACACTGATCCGGCACAGTGCAGTGCCGAAGCGGTCATCGCCTTCGGCAGCGCGTTAATCAAGGTCCATCAGGCGCAGTGTCCACGGCCAGGAACGAGTAGTCCGCGAGTCCTCCGTCTTTCGATGGATCGACTTGCCCGACACACCCACGGCGCAGGTCCCGGCAGTTGAAACGACCGCCGCCGTCCAATCCGATATTCATCCAGGACCGGTAATGCCATGAATAGAGATTGGCATCGCCGGCAGGGTCCACTGCGCCGGCAGCGGCGTCATCACGCCAGCGGGAAGTCAGCAACATGGCATCAGCCTTCGGGTCATGCAGCAGGTACTTGATGAACCATGCCGTCGTGTACCAGGTCACAAGATCGATGCCACGGAGGCTGGCAGGCAGAACCGCAGGGGTATCGTTGAATTCATAGTGGGTTCCACCACGAATCACGATGGAGCCGGTATCCACGCCCAGCTTTTCGTATTGCAGTGCGCCGAGACTTTTGTCGTCCGGCTTGGGTGGTGCGGCGTACAGGATCGGGACCAGCAAATAATCCGAGGTGAGGCTGAGCTCCGGCTTGGTGATCTTTGGTGCCGGACCTGCAGGCGCGCCAAAACATTCCGGGGGTAATCCGTACGCGGCTGGTGCCGGTAGCGCGCCGCCTATTGTGTTGACCGACGCAGTGCTGATGCTCGTGGCTTCGTCAGGTGAGGGCGACACGGGAATGCACAGGTCGTCCAATGCCACGCCAGTCGTGACGCGTGGATCGTTCTGCGTCAGCCAACTGGTCGCCTCGGCACCGTAGGAATGTCCGGTAAATCCGATGCGCGTGGGGTCGAGCAGATTCCATAAGGGGTTGTAGGCATTATTCAGACCCGAAGCGACGCGGCGCGCCTGCTTGGCGGCATGCGAGGTGCCGGAGGTGCGACTGGGCACCGGCACGTAAGGATTCCCGGGCGTAGACAAGAAAAAATCCAGCGCATCTTCACCGCCATCGTAGAACGGCAATCCATTACCACCGAGTCCAGCTTGAGGCCCGAGAAGGCCAACACCCGGGGTGCCTGCAAAAGCATCCTCGAGTTGGTCGGGGGCTTCGCCAAACTGATCGGACATGCCTTCACCCTGCGTATCGAAGGTCATCACCACGAAACCTGATTTGGCCAGTGCCTGCGCCAGGAACCAGTAGGTATTCTCGAAGCCGATGACGGAACCATTGATAATGACGATGCCTGGCCGCTTGGCCGCACCGCTGCGCGTGGCCCAGATGTGGCCGGACAGGGTGGCCCCGGAGCGCGAGGTGTATACAACGGTCTGAACCAGACCGCCGCGCTCTGCCCAACCTTGTAAGCGCGGATCAATCGGACTTGCGACCGTGGTGGAGTTGGGGTTGGGTTGACGCTCGGGGTCCGCAAGCACTGTCGCGAGTCGGGCGGCCTGGTAACTGGCGGTTGCCGTGACGACACCAGTGAGAATATCCGCATGTGCTGTGATGTTCTCCGAGGTCGCGGCAAAGTTATCCAGTTCGCACTGTGTCCATGCCGCAGATGGAAACGTTGCCACGTCGCAAGTGCCTGTCAGGGCCGGCAATGGCGCATTCACCTCCGATTTGCTGCCACTAGAACTCCCATCCGCTGGCGAAGAGGATTGACTGCAGCTAGCGGCGAACATCAAAACGGCCAAAGTCAGCGCATGAATGGGAATGAATTTGAAGTAGTTCATAAATGCTCCATGCTGTCTTATCGACACGACTCATCAAGCAGGCGTTTAACTGTCGCGGATGTCGTGCGCAATGCCGTTTCAAAAACCTGTTTGCGGCGGCGCGGATCCATCATGTTGAAACCGATGGCCTGCAAATCCTCGGCGCCCGGCTCCAGACGAATCACGCGAATCCCCCGTTCTCGCAGTTGCCCGACTTCCGCATCCACGATGGACGTCATATGGCGACGAACAGCGCGTTCGATTTTCGCCAGAGCTGATCGCGGATGATCGGGTTCGCTCGCCGCCATGGGTGCCAGGATCGCTACTTCATCCAGATCTGAATTCAGCAGGAAATCCGCCGAGGTAGGCGACGCGATACCGCCATCCAGATAGGTGCGCTCGCCGACAGTCACCGGC
>DATMTG010000413.1:0-14804 GCA_035565075.1 Stenotrophobium sp. | reverse complement strand
ACCGTCTCCACCCAGGCCGACCAGCTCTGGCTGGCGCAGCTCGATGTCCGCGATGCCGCCGCGTGGGATGCGCTGGTCACGGAATTTTCCACACGCTGGGGCCAACTCGATGTGATCGTCAACGTCGCCGGCGTGCTGCGCCCCGGTTATTGCTACGAGGGCGAAGCGCATGACGTGGACTTTCACCTGGACGTCAATGCCAAAGGCGTGATTCACGGCACCCGCGCCGCGGCACGGCACATGCTGCGGCAGCGCAGCGGCCACATCATCAACATCGCGTCACTGGCGGGACTGGCGCCGGTACCGGGGCTGTCGCTGTACTCGGCATCGAAATTTGCGGTGCGGGGTTACACGCTTGCGGTTGCCCACGAGTTGCGCGACAAGGGCATCAAGGTCACGGTGATCTGCCCGGATGCGGTGCAGACCCCGATGCTCGACCTGCAGGTGGACTACGAACAGGCCGCGCTGACTTTCTCCGGCGGCCGCTCGCTGAGCACCCAGGAAGTGGTCGATGCCATCGTCGAGCGCGCCCTGGTCAAGGCCCCGGTCGAGATCACCTTGCCGGCTTCGCGCGGCCTGGTCAGCAAGCTCGCCTGCATTTTTCCGGGAGCCAGCACCCTCCTGCTCAACTCACTCAAAAAACGCGGGCGCCAGCATCAGCTCGCATCCAGGCAGGGCCATCATCCGGACTGAGTTTCTCGCAAAAAAAACTCCCGCAGGATAAGAGCCGCTGAAGGCTACCTACACTCCCAGATCATCGATTTCGCCCTTGCCGCTGCGCAGCAGGCGTGGCGCCGGCTCGGTGAGGTCCAGTACGGTCGTGGGCACGGTGCCGCAGTTCCCGCCATCGACCACGACATCGACTTCCCTGAGCAGCCGCTCGCGCCAATCCCGTGGATCGCTGACCGGCTCGCTCTCGTCGGGAAACTGCAGGGTGCAGCTGATCAGCGGCTCGCCCAGCGTCGCCAGCAATGCCTGGGTGATGCGATGGCCCGGCACGCGGATGCCGACCGTCTTGCGTTTCTCGTGCGCCAGCCGCCGCGGCACTTCCTTGGTCGCGCCCAGAACGAACGTGTAGGGCCCCGGCGTCAGGCGCTTGAGCAACCGGAACTGGGCATTGTCGACACGCGCATAGGCCGCGATTTCGGAAAGATCGCGGCACATCAGCGTGAACTGGTGGTGCCGGTCGAACCGCCGGATGCGGCGCAGGCGCTCCGCGGCGTCGCGGTCATCGAGGTGGCATCCCAAGGCATAGCAGGAGTCCGTCGGGTAGGCGATCACCGCCCCGCCGCGCAGCTTCACCGCAACCTGCGCCAGCAGGCGGGCCTGCGGGTTATCGGGGTGGACTTCGATCCAGTCGGCGCTCATCACGGTATTGTACCGGGGCCGGCGATATAATCGCGCCATGAAATTCCTGCTCGACTTCGCGCCCGCCCTGCTGTTCTTCGGGGCCTTTCACTATTTCGGCATCTACATCGCCACCGGCGTCCTGATCGTCGCGCTGTTTGCGCTGGTTGCGATCTACTGGTTCTGGAAGCGTGAACTGCACAAGATGCACCTGATCACCGCGGTGCTCGCCGCGGTTCTGGGCGGACTTACGATCTACGTGCACGACCCGCGGTTCATCGAGTTCAAGCCGACCGCGCTGTATGCGATCTTTTCCATCGTGCTGCTGCTGAGCCACGTCATCGGCGACAAGGTGCTGATGGCGCGCATCCCGCAGACCGCGATCCAGCTCCCCGAGCCGGTATGGAAGCGCATCAATTTCATCTGGGCGCTGTTCTTCGCGTTCTGCGCCGTGCTCAACCTCTACGTCGCCTGGAATTACGACCAGGCCACCTGGGTCAAGTTCAAGACCTTTGGCTTCACCGCGCTGATGTTCGTGTTCATGCTGCTGCACGCGCCCTTTCTGGCGAAATACATGACCGACGCCGAAAACGGGACGCGCTGACTCGCATGCTCTACGTCATCCTCGGCCACGACGCGCCCGGCAATCTGGACCAGCGTCTATCGCTGCGGCCGCAGCACCGCGCACATATCGCTGAACTCCAGCACGCGGGCCGCCTGGTCATTGCCGGGCCACGCCCCCGGGTCGAAGCCATCGATCCCGGCGCGGCCGGCTACCACGGCAGCCTCATCATCGGCGAGTTTGACGACCTGGTGGCCGCACGCGAATGGGCCGAGAGCGACCCCTATTTCAAGGCCGGGATCTTCAGCCAGGTCGACATCCAGCCTTTCGTCAAGGCGCTGCCGTGAGCCGCGAAGAAAAAATCCGTGCGGCCCTGACCGCAGCGTTCGAACCATTGCGGCTTGAAATCATCGACGACAGCCACCTGCATGCGGGACACACCGGTGCCGCCGGCGGCCACGGCCACTATCGCGTGCGGATCGTCTCCGCCCGCTTCGCCGGCCAGCCGCTGGTCGCACGGCACCGCATGGTCTACTCGGCCCTGGGCAGCCTGATGGATACCGATATCCACGCCCTCGGCATCCGGGCGCTGACGCCGGAGGAATAAGCCGGCCACCTCGCATCGGCGCTAACATGGCGCCGGAGGCAAGGCATGGCCCAACGGTTCAGGCGGCTGTTTTTACTGGCGCTGCTGGCGACGGCGACAGCGCTGGCGCAGCCTCCGCCCGCAACCTTCCTCGCCATCACCCACGTCACCGTCATCGACGGCAGCGGCAGTGCGCCACAACCGGACATGACCGTACTCATCTCCGGCACGCGCATCGCCGCAGTGCGGCCGTCGTCGCACGTGGCGATACCTGCCGGTGCGCAGATTGTCGACGGCCGGGGTCATTACCTGATTCCCGGCCTGTGGGACATGCACGTGCACCTGATGCGTCCCGGCCGGCCTGAAGCCTACTTCGGCCTGTACATCGCCAACGGCATCACCGGCGTGCGCGACATGGGCGGCGACCTGCCGCTGGACGAAATCCAGAAGATCAAGCGCGAAGTCGCCGACGGCACGCGGTTGGGCCCGCGCTTCGTCGCCGCCGGGCCGCTGGTCGATGGCCCCTATCCTTCGCTGCCGCGCATCAGCCGGGTGGTGCGCAATGCCGAGGATGCACGCGCAACCGTCGACGACCTGAAATATCGCGGCGCGGATTTCATCAAGGTCTATAACCGCCTGCCGCGCGACGCCTACTTCGCCATTGCCGACGAGTCGAAAAAACTCGGCATTCCCTTCGCCGGCCATGTGCCTTTTTCCATCTCCGCGCGCGAAGCCTCCAACGCCGGCCAGAAAAGCATCGAGCACCTGTTCAACGTCCTGTTCGCCTGCTCCAGTCGCGAGGACGAACTGATGCGCGAGAAGGCGCGGATGCTGGCCAGCAGCGACTCCAGCGAGCGCATGCGGCTACGCCGGGATTATCTGCATGGCGTGCTCGACAGCTACAGCCCGCAGAAAGCCGAAGCACTGTTTGCGCTGTTCGCCCGCAACGGTACCTGGCAGGTGCCGACGCTGATCCAGCGCCGCGCCTTTGCCGAACCGGAAACCGTGACGGCAAATGACCCGCGCCTGGTCTATATCCCCGAGTCCCAGCGCTGGCGCTGGAACCCGCAGCAGGACGCGCGCATCCGTGGCCGCAACCCCGAAGACCAGGAGATCGAGCGGCGTCTCTACGAAATGGACCGCGCCATGATTCCCGGCATGCTGCGCGCCGGCGTGCGTTTCCTCGCCGGCACCGACAGTCCCGATCCCTACGCCCTGCCCGGTTTCGGCCTGCACGACGAACTGGCGCAACTGGTCGATGCCGGCCTCACGCCGATGCAGGCGCTGCAGTCAGCGACGCGCAACGCCGCCGAGTACCTGGGCCTGCTGGGTGAAACCGGCACGGTCACCACCGGCAAGCGCGCCGACCTGGTGCTGCTCGACGCCGATCCGCTGGCCGACATCCACAATACGCGCCGCATCGAAGCGGTGTTCGTCAATGGAAAATTTTTTCCGCATGCGGCCTTGCTCAGACTACTGGACGACGCAGCGCAAGCAGCAATCAAAAACTGAATGCCCACCCGCTCTTGATCAATTCGTTCACAGCAAAAAGATAACCCCGCAAGCGGGGTTATCGACATCTCAGCCCATTAACGACGTGATCATCTGCGCTCGTGATCGTCGCGTCGCTCCTGCGGCCGCTGCGGTGCATGGCGCTCGGCCTGAGGCATCGCCATGCGAGGTTGCGGAGCGCGCTCCGCCGGCATGCGCGGCTGATGGATACGTTGCTCGTTCATCCGCGGTTCGCGCGTCTGCCCTTGCTGCCGCATCTCCGACCGGTTTTCACGAGCCGGCTGGGAACCATGCGGCGCGTAGCTGGAAGACGGCAACTGCCTCGGCTGCTGCGCCTGCCGTTCCGGTCCACGGCTGCCGGGTTTGCGCAACTCCTGTGCTGCCGCCCTGCTCCCTTGATCGCCGTGAGGCGCATAACCGGACGACTCAAACTGCCCGCGAGTGTGTTTTGGCACGGCTGCATGCGCGGGCACACTCGCAGAGCGGGCGCTCACCACACCGTGATCGTGGAATGCGCCCGGCCTTGGCGTCGCGGCGATCGCCGGATGCCCGTGATTCACCGAGGCCCGCTCCATGCGGTCGGCGCGTGCCGCCTCCCGATGCTGCACCTGCATGCGGGTGGCGGCGATGTGGGTTTCGCGCGCAGCCGCCAACTGCCCGGTGTCCGGCCGCGCCGCGATGCCGCCACGGCCGCCGTTGTAGCTGACGCGATTCACGGTGACGTTGTTGACGACGGTCTCGTTGTAGGTGTTGTGGATGTTTCTGACATCGATGTTGTTCACCGAACGGTTGTAACTGAACCGGCCGTGATCCCAGCGGCCGCCACGATAGCCGTAACCACCGTAGCCGTAGCCGTAGTCGACCCCGCCGTAGAAGCCGACATGCGGCCCCCAGTAACCCCCGTGCCAGATGTAGAAGCCGCCATCCCAGCCCCAGTAGCCGGGTGTCCACAGATAGCCGATCACCGGTGCCAGCACCCAGGTGCCCGGCACCCAGTAGTAACCGTAAGCGCCATAAGCCCAGTAGCCCGGCGTCCAGATGTAGCCGTCTCCGGGACAGATCGGCTGCGCGTAGACCGGCAATACCGGCGGCGCAATCGTGACCGACACGGAAACGCCCGCGAAGGATGCGGCCGGCGCACACAGCAGGGCGGCGACCAGTAACAGGGAACGCAGATGCAGTTTCATGGCATGCCTCTCCGACAGATCCGTCATGTCCCGAATCGGATGCGGATCAGGAAAACACGATATGCCAGTCATTCTGAACGCGCGCTTACTGGATTTTCCTGTGTCACCGTATGGCCCAAAAATCAGGTTGCGCAACCGCTTGAAAACAGTGACAACCCGGCGTGTTGACAGCGTTCAGGGCGATCAAGATGCCGATGCTGCGAGAGTCGCTTTATGCGGCTGGACCTTAGGCATTACGCTGAACGGAACCCATAGAGTCTCACCCTTGATGAGGCTCATCCGCCCACCGATACGTACCGGGATTTTCCAATCTCCGACCACTGCACTGCGATGCATGGCTTCAACCGCTGGTGGAGGCAGCAGCTTTTCATATCCCACGCGTAAATCGACCCAGGCATAACGCGTGCCTCCAGCCACCCGTTGCCAACGTGGGGCCGCCAGTGGGTCGGCAACGTGTGCATTGGCGCTGTCGGTCTGAGCGGTTTCGATCCAACTGGGACTGTTCAAATTGGCATCGACGTGATCAGGTCCTATACGGAGGAACGGCTCGCCGGCGCGGCCGTAGACCACCACCGGTTTGCCGCTGTTGTTGCTGATGAAGACAGCGGGTTGCCGCCCCGGGGTCAGACTGACCGATACCCCTGTCCGCGAATCCAGCTGCGAGACCCGCAGGCGCGACTCAAAATAACCGGTGGCTGGCGGGATATAAACAAAGCGACCGCTCAGAGCGCTCTCCGCGCTGCCCAGCGTCACCGGAATCTGCCAGCCAGAAAAGCTTGCAAGCTGGTGTGCATTGGCGATCGCATCGGGCACCTTGATGTCCTCGATCTGCACACGACGATCGAACCAGCCAAATGCCGGTGTTTTACTGACTTGTGCCCACTGCGGCGTGGCGCCGGCATGCGCCTGCCGCGGCAACGAGGGCTCGCCCACCGGCTGGCGCGATTCGTACCAGGCCGGTGATGTCAGGTTGGCCTCGACACCCTCCGGTCCGATCCGGATGAATGGCACATGATGGTCGTCATAGATCACGAGCGTCTGCAAGCCTTTGTTCTCGACCAATATCTCCGCCGCCAGGGTATATCGCAGCTGTACTGTCACCGACTTCAGCAGCGCCGGCGGCGGATCCATCGAAACACGCACGTCGCTGCGCTCGACGTTGTGAGCCCAGGAGATACCGGCAAACAGCAGGAGCGCGCTTGCCAACAGACATTGCATCAACGTGCGTGCGATTGGCATGCTCAGCTACCGGCGACGGCCGCCGGACCGGCGTCCCTCAGCACCTGGACCTCCATGGAGGTTGAAGGCACCAGCGCGAGTTCGCCGGGAGTTTTGCCATCGGATGTGGTGTCGATAAACAGCATGTAGAAACCGGCCGGCGTCACCGCCGGGTTGGACGGCAGAGTCACGCTGAGATTGCCATTACCGGCGACGCTGAACGGCAGCTCCACGCTGCGCTGATCCGCATCGACCAGATGGGTCGTGGAAGTACGACGCACCAGCAGAACCTTGACGACACTGCCGGCCTGCGGAGTCGCGACAAGGAACTGCTCGCCGTGGCTGATCTGCGCAGGCACCGAACCGATCACGGGCCGGTTCTTGTCGAACATGTAAGGCGGACTGTATATCTCGAACGAGGGATCGCGGCCTTGTGTGCTGAACGGCAGACCCAGCGCGTTCTGCGACAGATCGAGATCGTAAAGATAATCGGTGCTGATCGGCGCGTGGCCACCGATCAGAACCCGCCCATCAGGCAGCAGGATCGCCGTGTTGTGATAAGTACGGCCATCATGGGAAGTGGCCATTTTCGACCAGGTTTCCGTCGCGGGATCGAAACGTTCGGCGACCTTGTTGGGGAAGTCGTTACCGGGCAGCACGACCGCATCGCGATCCGCGCCGTTGAAGGCCATCACCGACTCATCCGGCAGCAGTACGCCCGACGGATACCAGCGGTTAAAGTTCATGTCGCCCGTCGCATGCGAACTGTAATGCATGGCATTCGGCGCGGGAGACGGCAGACCGGTGGCGGGATCCGCGTCGATATCGACGGTATCAATGCGGCTGAACGGCGTACCGAGATATGTGCCGGGACTGGTCGCCGCGACTGCGCCCAGCACGCCACCGGAAACCAGGTAGTTGACTTGAGCGTAGTGATTGCCGGCATCGGGCCTCAACGGCAGCATGATCGAGAACGTCGAACCGCGGAAGCCGGAGCCCAGCGCCTGATTGACGAAGGATGGGCTGACCGCGGTACCCAGCAAACTGGTCAATTGCTGCGCCAGCGCATCGGCCGAGGTCACCTGCTGGCCAGACAAACCGGCAAGCGTCGCGCTTAAATCTCCGGCAAGATTGGGGTTGGTGGGCGTCAGCAGCGCGGTCAGTTTGCCGAGGCCGGCCCGATTCAGCGCAACGGGCAACCCGGCATAGCCAAGGTTGGTCCAGCCATCATCGGGTGCGGCGGGATTGAACGCCGAGACGAAATTCCATAGCGCCTGATTGTAGGACTCGCCGAACGGATTGAAGGCCTGGCCGCCGGCATCGTAAAAAACGTCGCCATTGGGCAGCAGTGAAATGCGCGGGAACAGCGGCAACGACTGGTCGGCGGTGGACGCGCCGGTGGTGCCGTTGACCGTGCCTTCGACCGACCACGTGCCCTTGTCGACGTTGTAAAGCTCGGGTGTGCGGACATTGTCGCCCGACTGCAGAATATCGGCGAAATTGACTGGCGACGCCTCCGCCTGCTGAATGCTTTCGGTGCTGTTGAATCCCGTGTAAACCGGTTTCAACAATTTGGTCACGCCACTGACGATAAGGACATTACTGTCCGGCAGATTGACCTGCGTCGGATACCAGCGACCGAAAGTCATCGAACCGCTCTGGGTCCAGCCATCGGTGCGCCAGTCGAAGATGCGCGCGTTCTTGATGCCTTCCAGTTCGGCGACACCTATGTCACTCGGCACTCCAATGCCCCTGGCACTGGCGAAACCGGCCAAGGCAAGGAGATCGCCGGTGATCTCCTTGGAAGGTCCGCCCAATCCTGCCTGCGCGGCTGCAATCGCAGATGGGAAAGGCCCGCCCAGAGAATCCACCGAAGGTTCGGTGTAATAGTCGGTGCCTCCCGAATCGAGGATGCGTCCGTCGTACAACTGCACCAGTGAAGAACAGAACAGAGCGCCTGAATTGTAGTGATTGGCATTGGCGTCGGTAAGCACTCCGCCCGGGAGCAAGGTGCTGCTCGGATAGCTGTCGATATTCGAACCGGCGCGCAGCGGCGAAGGGCGCAGCCACGAGAACTGATCGCTGCTGCCCGCCGGCCCCAGACTCAGGTTGCGCGTCTGGTCGTCAACCGATACGTAACCAAATTCATCCACGATCGACAGCTCGACATTCTCGGTATTTTCAAGGCCGTTGAAATAGACCAGGCGGTTGTCCGGCAGCAGCGCAACACTGACCGCTGCCGGCTTGCACCGTGGCGTTCCGTCCGATGCAGGCACGCAATTCCGGGACGTAGTAACCACCTTGGCGGTACTGCCGCCGACAGGGTCTTGATAGACAATGTTGGGCTCCGCCTGCGGCGCACTGAAGCAGCCCACAGCAGGATTTCCATCGGCGGGACAAGTGTATTGACGGCCCTGAAATGATGCCGCCTCAGGCGCTGCTGCGGGCGTGGCATCGAACGCTGCCGCCGCGTTACTCCCGGAAACCGGCGACGAGCTACCGCAGCCCGCGAGCAACGGGATCGACAACAGGCACAGCAACAGCCGTATTTTGGTCATCACAAGGCTCTCCGTAACATGATGGTTGCGCATAGCAACTCATCGATTTGTTACGTCTACGCCGGAATGATCACAACAGATGCAATCAGCCGCTGCTATTTCGCCTGCGCCTTGGCGGCGCACAGGTGCTGCAGCGCCGCCCAGTCGAGCACGGCAACCCCGAGTTTCTGCGCCTTGGCGAGCTTGGAGCCGGCGGCCTCGCCGGCGAGCAGGTAATCGGTCCTGGCGGACACCGATCCTGTCACCTTGCCGCCATTCGCCTCGATCAGCTGGCTCGCCTGATCGCGGCTGACACCGCCGGGCAGCGTACCGGTGATAACGAAAGTCTTGCCCAGCAGCGGTCCTTCGGACTTGCGTGCAGCGGCTTCCGGCCAATGCACGCCCGCATCACGCAGCTGTCGCAACAACTCATGGTGCCTGCTTTGTGCGAACCATTTGCAGATCTGGCGCGCAACTTCGGGGCCGACGTCCGGGACTTCGCGCAGTTTCGGAAAACGATCCTTGTCCTTCAGCTCTTCGGCGTCCGCAGTCGGCGCATCTTCGCGCGCCGCCTGCTCCAGCGCTTCCAGCGTGCGGAAGTGTGCGGCGAGCGCGACCGCGGTGGCCTCGCCGACATCGCGAATGCCCAGTGCGTAAATGAAACGCCCGAGTGTCGTGGCCTTGCTCCTGTCGATGGCATCGACCGCGTTCTGCGCGGATTTTTCGCCCATGCGCTCCAGGTCGGCCAGCGTGTCGGCCCGCAGGCGATAGATATCGGCGGGCGTCTGCACCAGCGACTGATCGACCAGCTGGGCCAGCAGCTTGTCGCCAAGACCCTCGATATCCATCGCGCGGCGCGAGACATAGTGAAGCAGCGCGCCGTGCAATTGCGCACGGCAACTCAGGCCGCCGCTGCAGCGGGCCACGGCTTCGCCGGCCTCCTGTTCGATGGGGCTGCCGCAGACCGGGCAAACCGATGGCAGCTCGATGGCGCGCGCATCCGCCGGCCGCTTGGCCAGCACCACTTCCTTGACCTCCGGGATGACATCGCCGGCGCGGCGCACGATCACGCTGTCGCCGATCATCACACCCTTGCGCGCGACCTCGCCCATGTTGTGCAGCGTCGCGTTGCTGACGTTAGCGCCGCCGACGAACACGGCCTTGAGCCGTGCCACCGGCGTGATCGCGCCGGTGCGCCCGACCTGGAACTCGACGTTTTCCAGCAGCGTCTCGGCCTCCTCCGCGGCAAACTTGTAGGCACAGGCCCAGCGCGGCTCGCGCGTGACCGAGCCCAGTTCCTCGCGACCGGCGAGATCGTCGAGCTTGAACACCACGCCATCGATGTCGAAGGCCAGCGCAGCGCGTTGTTCGCCGATGCGCTCGAAGTAACGCAGGCAGCCATCGACGCCCTGCACCACCTCGATCAGATCAGAAACCGGGAAACCCCATGCGCCAAGCTGTGCCAGCACCTGCGAATGCAGCGCCGGCGGATGCCAGCCTTCGGCGTAGCCGGTGGCATAGGCGTAAAACGCCAGCGGCCGTTGCGCGGTGATTCTCGAATCGAGCTGGCGCAGGCTGCCGGCGGCGGCATTGCGCGGATTCACCGGCACTTTCTCGCCACGCGCAATCGCCTCCTCGGTCCAGCGACGGAAGCCTGACAGCGGCAGGTAGACTTCACCGCGGACTTCGAGCACCGGCGGCGTCGCATCGCGCAGTCGCAGCGGAATCCGGCGAATGGTCCTGAGGTTTGCGGTGATGTCCTCTCCGGTTTCGCCATCGCCGCGTGTCGCGCCTCGCACCAGCACGCCATTCTCGTATACCAGCGACACTGCAAGGCCGTCGAGTTTCGGCTCAGCGACATAGCTCACTGCGTCGCGTCCCAGGGTCTGGCAAACGCGGCGGTCGAAATCCCGCAGTTCGGCTTCATCGTCGCACTTGCGCAGGGACTGCATCGGCAGCCGGTGCTTGATCGTCTGGAAATCCGACCGTGGTGCGCCACCGACGCGCTGGGTCGGCGAATCCGTCGTCAGCAACTCGGGATAGCGCGACTCCAGGGACTGCAGTTCGCTGAACAGCCGATCGTATTCGGCATCGCTGATCCGCGGATCATCGAGCAGGTAATAGCGGTGATTATGCTCATGCAGGACCTGCCGCAATTCAGCGACACGCTGACGGTCACTGTCTCGTGGAATCGCGGTCACGCGTGGCGAAGCGCCCAATCCCGGACTTCGATGATCATTGCCTGCTCGGCCTTGGCCGTGAACGGCTGGCGCCTGGTGTCGAAGAGTTCCGCATTCATGCTGCGGGCCAGCGCACGCGCAGTGGCCAGCAGGTCGGCGAGGACCGCTTCCGGATCGGCCGGCCCCGGCAGCACCATGAACATGGTCAGACCCGGAGTGGAAAAGGTCTCGGCCTCTTCGGGATCCAGCTGCCCCGGCTTGAGCAGCCCCGCCACCGAAAAAACCGGCTGCCCGCTCCTGTCGATACGGTGATAAATGCTGCGTTCGCCGAACACCAGCGCCTGCTGCTGCAGCGCGCGATGCAGCTTGGGCCCGAGAATCGCGGTGCCCTCGCGCTCGGCAACCAGGATGGCAATAATCTTTTGTTCCTCTTGCGGCGTTGCCACGGCCTCGGGCTTGGGCGACGGTGCTGCGGCCGCCGCGGGTCCGAGTTCGGGCTCGTGGCGTGTTTTCCTGGCAGCCGCCGCCCGGGATGCCGCCGGTTGCGTCTGGACTTCGAGCTTGAGTTCCGGCACGGGCTTTTCGGCAACGGGCTTTGGACTCGGAATGCCGGGCATCACGGGCGGCACGCGCGTGCGCTTCTTGCCGACGCCAAACTCATCGAACTCGCCGGTGCTGCTGAAAATCTCCATCTGGTCGCCACCCGGGTTGCGTGGCGTTGTCACCACCGGCGCGGTCAGTTGCCGCGATTGCGACCTGGACGGTTTTTCGCGTCGGCTGACAAAATAAACCAGTACGACCACCGCGACGCCGACGATCAACAACGCCCATTGCAATGCGCTCATGCTCAGGCCTCTGCTACTTTCATTTCCGGCTCACCGGCCAGTTCCACCGCCTGCTGGACATCAACACTGACCAGACGCGAAACCCCGGGTTCCTGCATCGTGACACCGTGCAAATGTGCGGCAAGTTCCATCGTGATCTTGTTGTGCGTAATGATGATAAATTGTACGTTATGCGACATCTCTCGCACAATCTCGCAGAACCGCGTGACGTTGGCGTCGTCCAGAGGGGCGTCGACCTCGTCCATCAGGCAGAACGGTGCGGGATTGAGCTGGAACAGCGCCAGCAGCAGCGCGACCGCGGTCATCGCCTTCTCGCCGCCCGATAGCAGGTGGATGGTGCTGTTGCGCTTGCCCGGCGGCCGCGCCATCACGCGCACGCCGGTATCCAGCAGGTTGTCCCCGGTCAGTTCCAGGTAGGCCTCGCCGCCGCCGAACAGCTTGGGAAAACGATCCTTGAAGACCTCGTTGACCTTGTCGAAGGTTTCCTTGAACCGAGTCTGGGTCTCGGCGTCGATCTTGCGGATCGCTTCCTCCAGCGTTTCCAGCGCGCCATGCAGGTCGGCGTGCTGATCGCCGAGGTATTTTTCGCGCGCCTGCGCTTCTTCCAGTTCCTGGATCGCGGCAAGATTGATCGCGCCCAGGCGTTCGATCCGGCGCAGCACCGAGGCCAGTTTCTCTTCCCAGCTTTCCGCGCTGGCGTCGTCCGCGAGACCCGCAAACAGGGCCTGCTGGTCGAACCCGGTTTCCGCCAGCTGCGCGGTGAGACCTTCGCGGCGTGCGCGCAGGTTCTCGAATTCGATACGTGCGGCCTGCAGCCGCTCGAGTGCCGCATCCTTGGCCTGCTCGGCCGCCCGCGCCGCCGTGACTGTGGCGGCCAGTGCCGCCTCGCAGGCTTCGAGCTTCTCCCTTGCGCCACGCAGAAGCTGGCGCGCCGCCTGCACCTCGGCCCTGGCCTGCTCGACGGTCTGCGACTGGTTTTGCAGCGGCAGGTCCAGTTCTGCGGCGGCTTGCTGCTGCGCTTCGCGCTGCGCGCCCAGCGCCGACAACTGCGCCGCCAGGTCGCGCAGGCTGTTTTCGATCGCGCCCAGCGCGCTGTGCTTGCCGGCCATCTGCACGTTCAGCTCGTTGCGCGCCTGTGTCGCCTGCGCCGACACCATGCGTGCACGCTGCACGGCATCGCGGGTACGCGCCAGCGCCTGCTGGATCTGCGTGCGCTCGTCGCGCAGCTGCCGGGCCATTTCCTCCAGCGTGGTCAGGCGCTCGCGGGTCTCGCGCAGTTCCTGTTCCTGCTGCTCGCGCTGCTTGCCGAGATTGTCGAGGTCCTTGTTCAGCGCCGCCATGCGCGCTTCGGTCTGTTCCAGGCGAACCGCCTGTGCCTGGCGGAATGCCAGGCGCTGTGCCTGCCGCGCACGTGCCTGGTCGTAACGCCCGGCCTTGTCGCGCCGCTCGACTTCCATCGCCTGGATGCGGCTGCGCAAATCTCCCAGCAATTTTTCCTGGTCGAGGACGCGCTGGGTCTGTTCATCGACCTGCTGCTTGAGTTGCTTGAGCAACTGGCCGCGCGCGATCACGCCGCTACGGTTCTGGTCGCGCCGCGGGTAACGCACCCAGCCGCGGCCGCGCCAGACGCCATCCTGGGTGATGACCGACTCGCCAGCGGCCAGCGTTTCGACGCGCGCCAGCGCGGCATCCTGCGAATCGGACTTGAACACGCCCCCCAGGAACTCCATCACGGCCGCGGGCCCGTGGACGTGGGACGCCAGGGTACCGGCCGCCGCCTGGCCGCCACTGCGCTCGTCCATCAGCACCGCGCCGGCGGTCGGCGCCGTCGGAATTCCGCGCATGCGCCCGGCCAGTTCCGGCAGCAGCGGCGCCTGCAACAATCCTTCCAGCACGTGTTCGACTGCGGCTTCCCAGCCGCCCTCGACCTGCAGTGCCGACGCCAGGCGCGGCAATTCGTGAATCGCGTGCTGGCGCAGCCAGGTGTTGAGCTCGGCGTCGTCCTGCCGCAGCGCGGCGTGCTGCAACGTTTCCAGCGAGGCGACCCGCCCGCGCGCGGATTGCAGCGCCTGCCGGACTTCGTGCAGCGTCGCTTCGGCGCCGGAGCGCTCGTCACGCAGCAGTTGCAGATCGCGGTCCAGCGCCTGCAGTCGCTCGTGCGAGTCCGACAATTCGGCGTTCAGTGTGCTCAGCTCGGCGTCGACTTCCGCAAGGCTGGCCTTGATCGGGCCGATATTCAGCGACTGCTGCTCGATACCGAGCCGCTTGTAGCGCTCCTCGATCTGCAGCTGTGCGCGCTCCATCTGCTGCACGCGCACGCGCTCGCCCTCGGTCTGGAACAGCGGCGTCTCGGCCCGCTGGGTGAACTCCTCCCAGCGGTTCTGCTCTTTCTGCGAGGCTTCCTCCGCCTCGATCAGCGCTCCCTGGGCTTCGCTTTCGCGCTGCCCGGAGAGCCTGGCCTGCTGTTCCAGCGCCACCAGCGATTGCCGGAGTTCCTCGAGGCGCTTCTGCTCGGTCTGGCTGCGGCGCTCGACCTCGCCTGCACGGCGCAGCAGTTCCTCCAGTTCGCGCGCCTTGAGCGTCTGCAGTTCACGCGCATGCGTCAGGCTTTGCTCCTGCCGTGCCAGCGCCGCCTCGGCCTCGTAGACCTTGCTCTGCACTTCATTCAGGCCCTGGCCGGCGACACGCTGCTCGACTTCCGCCGCGGTGCGCGCGGTCTCGGTCGTGCCGACCTGCGCGCGCGCCTGCTCCAGCGCCTGTTCCAGTTCGGCAATGGCGGTTTCATGCGAGGCGGATTGTTCGGTCAGCGCGCGCTGGCGCAGCGCGAGGA
>DATMTG010000412.1:0-4635 GCA_035565075.1 Stenotrophobium sp. | reverse complement strand
CGGAGGGGATTTCGCCACGGACAAATCCGTTGGGCAGCGGATCGAGCCCGAGCTTGAACAGGAATTTCAGTTCACCCAGATCCTTGGTCTCGAGTGTCAGTTCGACCGCCAGCGGCGGTGCGATGGCGGCCAGGGTCGCGGGATCGTCGCTCAGGGTGTCGGGCGGCCAGGTCGTACGCCACTCCTGCGTCGCCGGATCGAGGTAGCGCCAGTGCAGATCGTCGACTTCGCTGAGCAGCGGCACCTCCACCGGCTTGGAGTCCTGCGCAAGATCGAGCACGCGATAGCTGCCGCGGATCAGCGTGCCGGTCTTTTCATCGAGACGATAAATCACTCGCTCCAGGCTGGCGCGCGGCAACAGCAGCGGATTCCGCCAGCCGCCGTGGGTGAACAGCAGCTGGTTGTCGCGATTGCCGTAGAACGCGGGCTTGGCATCGCCGTAGTTGTCGCGCACCGGACGGTTGCTGACCTGCTGGAAATCCTCGCGCAGGCGCATGTAGGCCCTTTGCAGTTCGGCGGTGCGGTCCAGCGCCGCTGCAACGCGCTGGCGAGAATGCAGGACCGACGCCAGTCCGCCGTAGGCCATGACCGCCATGACGCCGAAGATGGCGATGACGACGATGATCTCCAGCAGCGTAAAGCCGCGCGCCGATTTCATTTGGTGTACTCGGTACGCGACAGGAAAGCCGTCAGCGTCGCCATGTCGCCGGTCTGCGGTGGCAGCTGGATGTGCAGGTCGACGCGGCGCAGGCGGTCGTCCTGCGTCGCGGTCACGACCGCGCGCCATTTCCATTTCTGTCCGCCCATTTCGACATCGCCGTTGCTTTCGCCGACGTCGGGCCAGGCCGGCGTCAGCTGGATCTCGGTCATGCGGTTGTGCGCCACCCAGATCGCAACTGTCTTGTCGCGCAGATACGAGGCCTCACCGGTATAGCGCGCCATGCCGGAGATGATCGCCGCCATCGCGATCGCCAGGATTGCGACGGCCACCAGCACTTCGATCAGCGTGAATCCGCGTGCGCGCTTCACGGCGAATCGCCTTGACGCGTCATGCTGAGCGTGCCCAGCACGTTGCCGGCGATCTGGTAAAACGGATGCAGGCCATGCGCGCCAAGCTTGATGGTGAAGGCCGTGGCCTCGCCGCTGGACAGGAACAGGATCTGCGGTTCGATCTTGCTGCCTTTCTTGCCAGCTTCGGCGGTCGGTGGCGGCAGCGCGTGACCTTCGACGGTCAGCTCCATGTACATCGGCTCGGGCAGGGTGCGTGCGCGCAGGGGACCGGATTGCGCGTAGGAGGCCCATTGTCCTCCCTGCGCGGTGGCCAGAAAATCGTAGCCGGTCGGGGTCTGGCGGAAACCGATGGTGATGCCCTTGGCCTGGGCGTCGTCCTCGGCCAGGCTCATGACCTGGTTCAGGCGCAGCGCTTCGTTTTCAAGCTGGTCATCGAGCGCACGACTGCCCATCGACAGCGAGGCGAAGGTCGTGATGATGCCGATGATCAGCACCACCACCATCAGTTCCAGCAACGTGAAGCCGCGGATCTGCCGCAGAGGATTGAATGCCGCGCGCCGAGGCAGTCCGGCAGTGGTCACGCGCGTGCTCGTCGACCCGTGACCGTCTGCCGTCAGCTGGTCAGATCCCAGTTGCCGATATCGGCATTGACGCCATCACCGCCAGGCTTGCCATCGGCGCCGAGGGAGAAAATATCGAACTCGCCGTGTGTCCCTGGCTGCAGGTACTCGTAGGGATTGCCCCAGGGGTCCTTGGGCAGCGACTTGATGTATCCGCCGGCCTTCCAGTTCTTGGGCTCCGGATCGCCCGAAGGCTTGGTCACCAGCGCCTGCAGGCCCTGTTGCGTCGAGGGATAGTTGAAGTTGTCGAGCTTGTACAGGTTGAGCGCGGATTCGAGCACGCGGATATCCTGCTTGGCCTTTACCACGCGGGCGACGTCGGGGCGGTCCATGATGCGGGGCACCACGACCGCGGCAAGAATGCCGAGAATGACGACGACAACCATGATTTCGATCAGGGTAAACCCGCGCTGGGCGGCGCGTGCGATAACATGTTTCATGATGAATTCAGAACCACAGAATGGCGCGAAGCCGAGTCCGCCAATGATAGCAGAAGCACCCCAGGCCACTCTGCGGGTCTGGGGCGCGCCGTTGTGCCTGATGGCTCTGCTTTTGCTGTTGCAGTTGCTGGGCGACCCCGGACGCGAGTGGTTGCAGTACGACCGCGTACAGATCGCTGGCGGGCAATGGTGGCGGCTGCTGACCGGCAATTTCGTGCATCTCGGCTGGTGGCATCTGTTCCTGAATGAAATGGGGTTGGCGGTACTGGTTCTGCTCTGTCCGCAGCCGTTGTCGTCCGCCGTATGGGTGAGGCGGCTGCTGCTGCTGCCGATCAGTCTTTCGCTCGGGTTATATTTTCTTGTGCCCCGGCTGAGCACGTATGTGGGGATGTCGGGCGTCATCCATGGCCTGTTCGTACTGGGCCTGGTGCCGCAGGTCTTGAAGAAGGACCTGATCGCACTCGGCTGCCTGCTTTACCTGTTGGGCAAGCTGGGATGGGAGATTTACAGCGGCACACCGGTATCCGATGCCCGCGAGATCGGCGGGGCCGTGATTTTGCAGGCACATCTGTTCGGTGCGCTGGCCGCCTGCATTTACGGGTTAATATTCGGCGCGTTCAGGCACACGGAACAGTTTTCATTGAAGCGCTAGCGGACAATCAGGACAGGAATTGCATGAAATACGCAGTACTTTTCCCCGGGCAGGGCTCACAGGCCGTGGGCATGCTCGCGGACCACGATGCGGCCGGAGCCGTCGGGGAGACCCTCACGGAAGCTTCCGATGTCCTGGGCTGGGACCTGCTCGCGCTGGTTCGCAGCGGCCCCGCGGAAGAGCTGAACCGCACCGAAAAAACCCAGCCTGCGCTGCTCGCCGCCAGCATCGCCGTCTGGCGACTCTGGCAGGCCCGGAATCTGCCGCCGCCCTCGGCCATGGCTGGGCATAGTCTTGGCGAGTACAGCGCGCTGGTCGCTGCCGGGGCCTTGCCGTTTGCCGAGACGCTGAAGCTTGTGGAGTTGCGCGGACAGCTGATGCAGGCGGCCGTGCCAGCGGGCACCGGCGGCATGGCGGCGGTCATCGGACTTGAAGATGCCAAGGTCGCCGCTCTTTGCCAGGCGTATCCGGGCCCCGAAGTCCTGGAGCCGGTCAATTACAACGCGCCGGGTCAGGTCGTGGTGGCCGGGCAGACCGGCGCACTGGAATGGCTGGCCGCCAATGGCAAGGCGCACGGTGCACGTATGGTCATGAAACTGCCGGTTTCGGTGCCCTCGCATTGTTCGCTGATGAAGGAGGCGGCGGAGAAGCTGGCGGAGCGCCTGGCCCAGGTGGACATCCGTTTGCCGTCGATCCCCGTATTTCATAATCTGGATGCTGCGGCCCATGCGGATCCCGACGCGATCCGGCAGGCGCTCAGGCAGCAGCTGTTCAAGCCGGTCTTGTGGACGCAAACCATACGAACCCTGGCCGGCGATGGCGTGGGGACGTTCCTCGAATGTGGGCCGGGCAAGGTCCTCTGCGGGCTGAACAAGCGGATCTCGTCCGAGGTGAAAAGCATCGCACTGGAAGATCAGCAGGGTATTGCCACCGCCGCTGGCGCTTTCGTGAAATCTTGAAGGAATCACAATGAATCTGAAAGGTGAAACCGCCCTGGTGACCGGCGCAAGCCGCGGCATCGGCAAGGCCGTCGCAAAGCGACTCGCCGAAGATGGGGCAACAGTGATCGGCACCGCGACCAGCCAGGCCGGTGCAGATGCAATTACTGCGGAGCTGGGCGCATCCGGCGGATCGGGCCGCATGCTGGATGTGCGCAATGCCGAGGCCATCGATACGCTCGTGGCCGAAATCGGTCCCTTGTCGATACTGGTCAACAATGCCGGCGTGACACGCGACAATCTGTTGCTGAGGATGAAGGACGAGGAGTGGAGCGAGGTGATCGACACCGACCTCACGCCCGTTTTCCGGCTGTCGCGGGCGGTCCTGCGCGGCATGATGAAAGCGCGTCATGGCCGCATCATCAGCATCGGCTCGGTGGTCGGCACGATGGGTAATGCCGGCCAGGCCAATTATTGCGCCGCAAAAGCGGGACTGCTCGGCTTCTCGAAGGCGCTGGCGCGCGAGATCGGATCCCGCGGCATCACGGTCAACGTCGTGGCGCCCGGATTCATCGAGACCGACATGACGCGCGAGCTGGGCGAAGACGCACGCAAGACCCTGCTGGGCCAGATCGCGGCGCAGCGGCTCGGGCAGCCGGAAGACATTGCCGCAGTCGTAGCCTTTCTGGCTTCGCGCGGGGCCGGCTATATCACCGGCGAAACCCTGCATGTCAATGGCGGCATGCTGATGGCCTGAACCGCTTGAGACAAGGATGTCAAGGGGCTAGTGTATTTTTGCTGTATCGGCGCGCCAATTAACCTAAAATAGGCCCGCTTCAATAATCATTAATGTCAGGAGTGACGCATGAGCAGCTTGGAAGAAAAGGTTAAGAAGATTATCGCTGAACAACTTTCCGTCAGCGAAGATCAGATCACGCCCACGGCATCCTTCGTGGAAGATCTCGGCGCCGACT
>DATMTG010000411.1:0-4363 GCA_035565075.1 Stenotrophobium sp. | reverse complement strand
GCTTGCGTGCGCGCCCGCCACGACGGCGCTTCCTGCGTGCCGGAGCGTGCGCATCGGCAGTCGCGTCGTCGCCCAGCGGCGGCAGTTCCTGATCCTCCTGCGCCTTAGTCCACCAATCCGCCAACTCGTGCGGCGCTTCGCCGGCTTGCGCGCGCAGCAGCAGGAAATCATAGGCGGCGCGGAACCGCGGATGCGTCAGCAGGCGCCGTGCCTGTCCGCCCTTGCGCATCTCGAAGCGTGGCTGCATCTGCCAGATCTCACGCATCGGCAATGAAAAACGCTTGGGAATGGCGACGCGCTGCAAGGCCTCTGCGAGAACCTCCTCGGACGCCTGCACGCTGGCAACGTTGTAGTGCAGTCCCTGCTTGACGATCAGCTGTTTCATGCGGCCCAGCACCGGCGGCCACAACAGCGCAGCGTAGAGAAACGCCGGGCTCACCGTGGCCTCGCGCTTGAGCCGTTCCACGGTTGCCAGCAGCGCGCTGATCACGAAGTTGTAGCTGCGAGCGTCCTCCAGGGCCTGCTCGGTCCGCGGAAACAGCTGCCGGAACAAGCCCAGTTCCTGCATCTGCATGAAATTGTTCACCGCATCCTTGCTCAGCAACACCTTCAGGACTTCATCAAACAGGCGCGCTGCGGGAATTTCGCACAACAGGTGCCCGAGCGACTTGATCATCGCCAGGGAATGCTCGTCGATCACGAAACCCATCTTCTGTGCGATGCGCACCGCACGCAGCATGCGCACGGGGTCCTCGCGGTAGCGCTGTTCGGGGTCGCCGATCAGCCGCACCATGCCCTTGCGCAGGTCCTCCATGCCGTCGGCATAGTCGACGATGCTGTAGTCGCGGATATCGTAGTACAGCGCGTTGATGCTGAAATCGCGCCGGAACGCATCCTCCTCCAGCGTGCCGTACTCGTTGTCGCTGAGGATGCGGCCGGTCTCGTCGCGCTCGTGGCTGTCGGTGATCGGGCCGCGGAATGTCGTGACCTCGATGATCTCATTGCCGAAGCGCACGTGGCAGATCACGAAACGCCGCCCGATCAGCCGGCAGGACCGGAACAGCGCCTTGACCTGCTCGGGGTGCGCGCTGGTGGCGATATCGAAGTCCTTTGGCGTGAGCCCGGCCAGCAGATCGCGTACGCCACCGCCCACCAGATAGGCCTCGTAACCGGCATCCTTCAGGGTGTAGAGCACCTTGAGCGCGCCGGGGGAAATCTGCGAACGCGAAATGGAATGTTCCGCCCTCGGAATGCGTTTTGGCTCGGTAATGGCTCGATTCCTGGTACTTATTGTTATTTCCGTCTTGTCGACGGAATGTCGCCGCGTATAATACGCGCCGCCTGCATCCCACGCACGCTCCTATCGTCTAGAGGCCTAGGACGGAGCCCTCTCAAGGCTTAAACCCGGGTTCGAATCCCGGTAGGAGCGCCATCTCGATCCCGCTGATTGAAGATGCCGGGCCGACCCGCGCCAATCCTCGTCTGTCGGGATATGCCTTATCTCAGGGCGTGCCGCACCACCCTCAGCAACGCCAAAGTGCTTTCACGGGGCTGGAACGATCGGACACCTGCGCAAACATACGGAAGCACAAACGAAAAAGGACGCATGGCGCGTCCTGAACCGTCAATCAACCTAGGCTGGTGGGCTGTCTCGGACTCGAACCGAGAACCTACTGATTAAGAGTCAGCTGCTCTACCAATTGAGCTAACAGCCCAGCGTACAATCTCTCGATAAAAATGGGGTGGCCGACGGGGCTCGAACCCGCGACAACCAGAATCACAATCTGGGACTCTACCGACTGAGCTACGGCCACCGTCGAGGGCGCGCATCATAGCAAAATCATTTGCGGGTCAACAGTGCCTCGGAACAATTGGCGAAAATGACCTCGTGGCAGTCCATGATGTCATCCACGGACTACACCTCAGAACTTGTCAGCCGGAGTCCGGTCATTAACCCGATAGCGCGGCAGCGCGCAGGAGCCATTGATGTCGAAGATCACTGAAAGCGGAGTCCTGATCGAGAGACAGGCGCCCTTGTTCAAGGTCACGATCAACCGTCCCGAGCAGCGCAATGCCGTGGACGGCCCGACGGCGCGGGCGCTGGCCGAGGCATTCCGGGAATTCGACGCCGATGCCGCGATGCATGTCGCAATACTGGCCGGCGTGGGCGGCAACTTCTGCGCGGGCGCCGATCTCAAGGCCCTGGCCAGCGGCGACCCGGCGCGGCCCAACCGGCTGGACCCTCAAGGCGACGGCCCCATGGGACCCAGTCGCATGCGGCTGGGCAAACCGGTCATCGCCGCCGTCACCGGCTATTGCGTGGCCGGCGGCATCGAACTGGCCTGCTGGTGCGACCTGCGGGTTGCCGACGAAACTGCGGTCTTCGGCGTGTTCTGCCGTCGCTTCGGCGTACCGTTGATCGATGGTGGCACGGTGCGGCTGCCACGCCTGATCGGCATGAGTCGCGCACTCGACCTGATCCTGACCGGCCGTGCCGTCGATGCGCACGAGGCCTACCAGATCGGCCTGGCCAACCGCTTGGTCCCGGCAGGACAAGCCATGGCCCAGGCGGAGAAGCTGGCGCTGCAGATCGCCGCATTCCCGCAGACCTGCCTGCGCGGCGACCGCCAAAGCGCCTACCAGCAATGGGGCATGGAGGAAGCCGCCGCCATCCAGAATGAATTCGAGCACGGGCTGAAGACGCTCAAATCCGGCGAGAGCCTGTCCGGCGCCGCACGCTTCAGCAAGGGCCAGGGCCGTCACGGCGCATTCTGAGCCGGTTCACACGAACGTATCATCATCGAGGAGATCTCCCGTGGATATCCAGGGCAAGACCATCATCATCACCGGCGGCTCCAGCGGCATCGGCGAGGCCGCCGCGCGGCAACTGGCTGGAATGGGCGCACGTGTATGCCTGATTGCGCGCCGTGCCGACGAACTGGCGCGCGTGCAGAATGAAATCAAGGCCAGCGGCGGACAGTGCTGGATCTATCCGACAGACCTGTCCCGGCCCGATTCAGTTGATGAGTGCGCGGCGACCCTCCTCGCGGAACATGCACGCATCGATGTGCTGGTGAATAACGCGGCGCACTCCATCCGCCGGTCGATCCGCGAATCGCTGGACCGCATGCACGATTATGAGCGCACCATGCAACTGAATTATTTCGGGGCCGTGCGGCTGACGCTGGCGTTGTTGCCGCGTTTTCTTGAGCAGGGATCCGGCCATGTCGTGAACAGCTCGACCATGTCGGCGCAGTTGCCGATTCCCCTGTTCTCGGCGTACCTGGCCAGCAAGGCCGCGCTGGATTCATTTTCACGCTCGCTGTCGGCCGAACTGGGACATCAGGGCATCGCCGTCACCACCCTCTATTTCCCGATGGTGAGAACGCCGATGTCCACGCGCACGAAAATCTATCAGAGCATGCCGATGAAAAGCCCTGAGCAGGCAGGACGCTGGATCGTCGAAGCGATCGCAAAGCGCCCAGCCCGCATCGCCAACTCGCTGGGCAATCTGGCCGAGGTCGCCCTGGCTGCACTTCCCGGTCCGATCACGCGCTGGAGCCAGCCGGCATTCAGGCAGATGGACCGGCAGTTGCAAAAGCGTGTCGAACGAAATTGATGGCGCGCAGATCAGGCGATGCAAAGCTCCTGCAGTGGCCGCAGCGTCACCACGCGGATATCGCGATCGACCCGGTGAATTTCCTCGGGCACCGCGGCGAGATTGACATTGGCTGAAAACGCCATCGGGGCATCCAAGGGCCGGAAAAAGTCATCGAAATGGCTGGCTATGATCACCCGTGGCTGCAAACGTCTCAGGACGCGCGGCCAGTAGTCCCGGGTGAACCGCCGGCCGGCAACGCCCGCAAGGAAGACATCCACGCTCCCGCACTTGATTTCCTCATCGATGAGGTTGGCGCTTCCCTGGTGATAGAGCGTGGTCCCCGCCACTTCGATGTGCATGCCCCAGACCTGGCCGCACTTGTAGGCCGAGGGCGTCAGGGCGTCCACGTGGTCACAGGTGAACTCGCCCTCGAATGGCACCCGGTATCCCAGCACCAGCTTTGAATGCAGGCTGGGCACGAAACGGACCGTGTACGGGCCCAGTTCGTAGCGCCGATGGGCTTCGACCGTCACCGCCAGGTCCTGCGCGCCGTGAAGGGCCATCAGTTGCGCCAGTGACTTCGATCCATAAGCCGGCGCATGGCAGCGCATGGCGATTGCCGGTGCATCGATCGCATGATCGAAATGGCAATGCCCAACCAGAATGCCCACGACCCGCTCATGCGGCCGGTCGAGAAATTTATCGAGCAATGCCGGGTCCGGATGTACGGGTCGTGAACCAAACAGGCTGCGCAAGGGAATG
>DATMTG010000410.1:0-8420 GCA_035565075.1 Stenotrophobium sp. | reverse complement strand
GTCGACACCGCGTTCCAGCTGATGCCGGTCGAGCGTGACGCCCGCGCCCTGCGCGTCAGCTGGTTCATCAGCAAGGGGTATTACCTCTATCGCGAGCGCATGCACTTCCGCGTGATCGCGCCGCGGGGCGCCGCACTGGGCAAACCGCAGATGCCGGCAGGAGAGCGTCAGGATGATCCGGGCTTTGGCGTGGTCCACGTCTACCGCGACAGCAATCTCGTGATCGACCTGCCATTCAAGTCCGGCACACAGAGACCCAGCAGGCTCGAAATCCGCTATCAGGGCTGCGCCGAAGCGGGCGTGTGCTATCCGCCGCAGACGCGCATCGTCGATATTCCGGCCCTGGGTTCATGAACAACAACCTGCGCATCACCGTCGGCCTGGCGCTGCTGTGCCTGCTGGCCGTTGGCGGCGGATACTGGGCCCTGCACCAATGGGATCGCCGCGCCGCCAGCCCTGCCACACCAGAGATCCGCGCCGACCTGTCGGGCATCCAATTCACCGGCCTCGACGGACAGGCCATCCGCCTGACGGCCTTGCGGGGAAAACTGGTGCTGGTGAATTTCTGGGCGACCTGGTGCGTGCCCTGCATGAACGAACTGCCGCTGCTGATCAAGGCGCAAACCCGCTTTGGCGCGCGCGGCCTGCAAATCATCGGACCGGCAATGGACGACGCTACCGCCGTGCGCAAGCTGGCCGGCCAACTGGGCATCAACTACCCGATCAGCGCCGATTTCAGCCAGGCCGACAGCGCCATGCGCGCACTGGGCGACGACAAGGGCGCGCTGCCGTTCTCGGTCCTGATCGACGCGCAAGGCCGGATCATCAAAACCGTACTCGGCGGCCTGCACGAGGTCGAATTGGCACGGATGATCGAAGCAAACCTGCCGAAATAGGCCGAATCGCCAATTTTTGCCGCAACGTCTGCTAACTTGCGCTCAAATGCCGGCAAATTGCATCGCCGCTTGCGTTTATCGCCTCGCATCGGCAGAATCCGGGGCATGTCCTGTCCTCAGCGCAACCCTTGAGCCAATTACTCCTGCTGAACGGCCCCAACCTCAACCTGTTGGGCACCCGTGAACCCGGCATCTACGGTGCCGGCACGCTTGCGGACATCGAAGCCCGCCTGACCCGCAAGGCGCTGGAACTCGGCCACACCCTGCACTGCTTCCAAAGCAACCAGGAAGGCCTGCTGGTGGACCGCATCCACCAGGCGCGCAGCGAGGGCATCGCCTACATCCTGATCAACCCCGGGGCGTACACCCACACCAGCGTCGCCCTGCGCGACGCCTTGCTGGGCGTTGCGATTCCCTTCATCGAAATCCATCTGTCCAACGTATTCACCCGAGAGCCCTTCCGGCACCACTCGTACTTTTCGGATATCGCCGTCGGCAGCATCGTCGGCCTCGGCGCGCATGGCTACACGCTGGCGCTAGAGGCCGTGCACGAACGCCTGGCAACCGCACACCCATAGGTCCCCGCAATGGATTTACGCAAAATCAAGACGCTCATCGATCTGGTCCAGGAATCCGGCATCGCCGAACTGGAAGTCAAGGAGGGCGAGGAATCCGTACGCATCAGCCGGCACTCCGGGCCGGTGACGCAATACGTCAATGCGCCCCAGGCACCAGCCGCCGCCCCTGCGCCAGCCGCCGCTCCGGTCGCGGCGGCGCCGCAGGCCGCTGCCGCCGAGCCGGCCAAGGCCGATACCCGCCACGTCGTGAAGTCGCCGATGGTCGGCACGTTCTACCGCACCCCTTCCCCGGGCGCCAAGGCTTTCGTCGAAGTCGGCCAGGCGGTCAAGGCCGGCCAGACCCTTTGCATCATCGAAGCCATGAAGATGCTCAACCAGATCGAGTGCGACAAGTCCGGCGTCATCGCCGAAATCCTGGTCGAGAACGAGCGCCCGGTGGAATTCGATCAGCCGCTATTCATCATCGAGTAGACGGACGTGAAGGAAATCAAGAAAATCCTGATCGCCAATCGAGGCGAGATCGCCCTGCGCATCCTGCGCTGCTGCCGCGAACTGGGCATCAAGACCGTTGCGGTCTATTCCACCGCCGACCGCGATCTCAAGCACGTGCTGCTGGCCGATGAAGCGGTCTGCATCGGCCCCGCGCCCGCCACCAAGAGCTACCTGAACATGGCGGCGCTGATCAGCGCAGCGGAAGTGACCCAGGCCGACGCGGTGCATCCCGGTTACGGTTTTCTGTCCGAGAACGCCGATTTTGCGGAGAGCGTCGAGAAGAGCGGATTCATCTTCATCGGCCCGCGTCCGGAAACCATCCGCCTGATGGGCTCCAAGACCAACGCCAAGGCCGAGATGATCGCTGCGGGCGTGCCCTGCGTGCCCGGCTCGGACGGCGTGCTGCCGGAGGATGATGCGGCCTGCCTCGGGATCGCCCGCAAGGTGGGCTACCCAGTGCTGATCAAGGCCGTCTCCGGCGGCGGCGGCCGCGGCATGCAGGTCGTGCGCAGCGAGGATGATCTGCTGACCAAGATCAATATCGCGCGCTCGGAGGCGGCGGCGGCGTTCAAGGATCCGTCCGTGTTTCTCGAGAAATACCTGGAAGCGCCGCGTCATGTGGAGTTCCAGGTGCTGTCGGACGGCGAAGGTCATGCCATCCACCTGGGCGAGCGCGACTGCTCGATGCAGCGCCGCAACCAGAAGGTCGTCGAGGAATCGCCCGCCCCCGGCATCACCCAGGAGCAGCGCGACGAGATCGGTCTGCGCTGCGTCAATGCCTGCAAGCGTATCGGCTATCGCGGCGCCGGCACTTTCGAGTTTCTCTACGACGCCGGCCATTTCTATTTCATCGAAATGAACACCCGCATCCAGGTCGAGCATCCGGTGACCGAGATGGTCACCAACACCGACCTGATCAAGGAGCAGATCCGCATCGCCGCCGGTCTCGGCCTGAAGAAGCAGCAGAAGCACATCAAGCTGCGCGGCCACGCGATCGAGTGCCGCATCAATGCCGAAAATCCGCGCACCTTCGTGCCCTCGCCCGGCGAGGTCAAAAAGTACCACGCGCCTGGCGGCCCCGGCATCCGGCTGGATACGCATCTGTACACGGGTTACAAGGTGCCGCCGCACTACGACTCGATGATCGGCAAGCTGATCGCCTATGGCTCCGACCGCAAATCAGCCATCGCGCGCATGCGCCAGGCACTCTCGGAAATGGTCATCGAAGGCATCCAGACCAATATTCCGCTGCAGCGGCGCATCATGGAGGACAGCGTCTTCCGCGAGGCGACCCACGACATCCACTACACCGAGCAGATGCTGGAGCAGTGGCAGAAAGAGTAGGAAACGCTGATAAAGCTACTCCGCTCGACAGTTGGCTCAAGGGCGGTGCTCGGAATCCTCACATAGCTATCTGTATGCTCCGGTTCCTCCGCTCCGTCCTTGAGTCAACTGTCATCGCTCGCAACGCTTTCTCAGCATTTCCCATCATTTTTTGAAGCGTTCGACCGTCCGCTTTTTCTTCTTGATCTGGCGCGGCGTCAGGATGTTTTTCCTGTCCTTGAACGGGTTGTCGCCGGTCTTGAACAGCAGCGCCAGCGGCACGCCCTTGAGCTTGAACGCATCACGGAAGTGGTTGGCCAGGTAACGCTTGTAGTGCACCGGCAGCTTGTCGGTCTGGTTGCCGTGGATCACGATCACCGGTGGATTGTTGCCGCCCTGATGGGCATAGCGCAGCTTGATGCGCCGCTGCATGATCGCCGGCGGCGGGTGCGCCTCCACCGCTTTTTCCAGTGACCGCGTCAGCTCCGGCGTCGGAATCTCGCGCATGGTCGCGAGATAGCAGGCCTGGACGTCGCGCATCAGTTCACCCAGGCCCGAGCCTTGCCTGGCCGAGATGAAATGCACCGGTGCGTAATCCAGGAACGGCAGTTTCAGCGTCGTCTGGTAACGCACCTTTTCACGGTCGGCATGGTCCAGCCCATCCCACTTGTTGACGGCGAGAATCATCGCACGGCCGCGTTGCGCCACCAGCCCCATCAGCCGCGCATCCTGCTCGCCAATATCGTTCTGGGCGTCGACGACGGCAATCACCACGTGCGCGCGCTCGATCGCCTCCAGCGTCTTGACGATGGAGAATTTCTCGATCACTTCGCTGACCCGCGAACGACGGCGAATGCCGGCGGTGTCGATCAACGTGTAGGGCCGCCCGGCGTATTCGAAGGGCACGGCGATGCTGTCGCGCGTGGTACCGGGCTGGTTGGCCGCGAGCACCCGCTCCTCTCCCAGCAGGCGATTGATCAGGGTGGACTTGCCGACGTTGGGCCGGCCGATGATGGTCACGCAAATTCCATCATCTTCGGTGGGGGCGGACGCGGAAGTTTCCGGGAATTTCGCCACCGTCTGGCGCAGCAGCGCGGCGATGCCATCGCCGTGCGTGGCGGAAATCGCACAGGCCTCGCCGTATCCCAGCGGGAAAAAATCCGCCGCCGCGGTCGCCCGCTCCTGCCCTTCGGCCTTGTTGACGACCAGCGTCACTGGTTTCTTCAGCGTGCGCAGATGGCGCGCGATGGATTCGTCCGCGCCCATGCGACCTTTTTCGGCATCCACCAGGAACAGCACGTGATCGGCTTCTTCCAGCGCAATCTGCGCCTGCTCTTCGGCGAGCACCGCCAGCGCGTCGGTGGCTTCGGGCATCAGGCCGCCGGTATCGACCACCATGAAATTCCGGTCTTCGAAGCGCGCGTAGCCATACTGGCGGTCGCGCGTCAGCCCGGGCAGATCCGCGACGAGCGCGTCGCGGGTGCCGGTCAGCCGGTTGAACAGGGTCGATTTGCCGACATTCGGCCGGCCGACCAGGGCGAGTATGGGAAGCTTGTCGTTCATGGCTGCGGATTGTCCGCCAAGGGATACCGGGACGCCAGCACAATGAAAGGCGGGAATGCTCCCGCCTTTTCCGTGAACCGGTCTTAACGCGGCTTGATGCTCAGCGCCGTGATCCTGCCGGTCGTGTTCATCACATAGAGCACGTCGTTCATCACCGCCATGTGCGCCCGGATGGGATCGCTGCCGGCACGGCTGCGGGCAATGATGCTGCCATCGGTCGGGTTCAGCCAGCTGAGATAGCCTTCGTAATCACCGACCACGATGTTGCCGTCGAGGATCGCCGGCGGCGACAGCTTGCGGTACAGCAGGTCCTTCTGCTTCCAGGCGGCCGCGCCGGTCGCGGCATCCAGCGCCCAGACCACACCGCTTTCGTCGGTCACGACGATCAGCCTGCCGGTGCTGACCATGCCGGTGTAGCTCTTGACCGCCCGGCGCCACTGCACCTGTCCGCTGGCGGTGTCGACGGCAGCCAGTTCGCCGCCGAAGCTGGCGGCAAAGATATTGCCGTTCTGATCCAGCAGGCCGGCATCGATGTCGGTGATGCGATCGAGTTCGGTGCGCCCCGAAGGCACCGCAACGACCTGCTCCCAGTTGAGCTGTCCATCGGTGACGCGCAGCGACACCATGCGGCCGTTATCGAGTCCGACGTAGGCGCTGCCGCCGATGACCAGAGGTTCGGACAAGCCGCGCAGCGTCAGGTTGGGCTCATTGCGATCGAAGTTCCAGATCTGCTTGCCGGTATCGGCCGCCAGTCCGTAGACGTGGCCGTCGACCGTGCGCGCCACCACGATATCGCCGTTGCCCGCCGAGACCGCCAGCACCTCGCTCGACAGCGTGGAGCGCCAGAGTTCGCCGCCATCGGCGCGCCTGAGCGCGATCACCTGGGCGTCGAGCGTGCCGACCAGCAGCAGGTTGCCCGAGACGCTGGGACCGGATATCACCCGTGCGCCGGTCCTGGCGCGCCAGATGCGGTCGCCATTCTTGGGATTGAACGCATAGACATCGCCACCGACGTCGGCGGCAAACACCGCATCCGGTTGCACCGACATCTGCAAGCCGGTGTACAGCGTATCGCTGCCGTCGCCGGCCGAACTGCTCCAGAGCTTGGTGATCTTCAACGCAGGGTTGGCGATGTCCTGCAACGGCGCCGGCTTGCGGACGTTCTTGTCGCTGCTGCAGGCCCCCACCGATACCGCCACCAGCACCAGAAGTGCCAGGCGCAGCGTCTTCACGAAGTCACCGCATCAGCCAGATCGTCCAGCTTGCGCTGCAATTCGCCCTGCTGCTCGGGCGCCGCGGGATTGGCGCCTTCCTGCAAGGCTTTTTCGTAAGCCGTACGTGCGGCCGCGCGATCGCCCTGCGACAGCTGGATGTCGCCGCGCAGCTCATCGAACAGCGCCTGGTAATTGCCGTGGTCGCCGTCGAGCAGCTTGAGCGCGTCATCCGGCTTCTGCTGCTGCCAGCGAACCTTGGCCAGGCGCAGTCGCGCCAGCGGCACCATGCCGGCATCCTTGCTGTTGTCCATCACCCATTGCAGCCGCTGGGCGGCGGCGTCGAGCTTGTCGTGCTCGACGTCCTGCTGCGCCATTTTCAGGGCGGCGCTGACGGCATACGGGGTCCCGGCATATTCCTTGACGAGTTCATCCGCCGCCGCATTGGCTTCATCCATCTTCTGTTCCTTGAGGAAATTGCCCATGTCCCCGAACATCTGCGAAGCCTGCGCCGCCTGCGTCATCTGGTGATGCTGGTAGCCCTGCCAGCCGAAAATGCCGCCCAGGCCGATCACCAGGCCGGCCGCCAGCGACTTCCAGTTCTCGCTCCACCAGCGTTTGATCTGTTCGATTTGCTGGTCTTCGTCGTAATCGTTTGCCACGGCTTTTACTCTGCTTTTTGAGAAGCGTGTGATCAGGCTAAGGCGCAGCCTGAAGATTCAACAGACCTGCCAGCCGTGCCGGGAGTTCCGGCCAGCCGCAGACGGTCTGCGGGGAATTGTCGCGCAGTGATTTTACTTGAATGTTGCCGCCAGCGGTTTCCTCGTCGCCGAGGACCAGCGCCAGCCGGGCACCGCTGCGGTCGGCGCGCTTGAACTGCCCCTGCAGCTTGCCGCCGCCGGCGTGCAGGACCATGCGCAAGCCGGGCAGCGCATCGCGCAGCTGTTCAGCCAGACGGCGCGCGGCACGCTCGGCGGTCTCGCCCAGCCAGCAGAAATACACGTGCGGCGCCGTGTCGGGGATCGCGGCATCCTGCGCCTTGAGCAGCAACAGCAGACGCTCGACGCCGCTGGCAAAGCCCACCGCAGGCGTCGGCGCGCCCCCCAGCTGTGCGACCAGGCCATCGTAACGGCCGCCGGCACAGACTGTGCCCTGTGCGCCCAGCTGCTGCGTGGTCCACTCGAACACCCCTTTGGTGTAGTAATCGAGTCCCCGCACCAGGCGGTTGTTGACCACGTAATCGATGCCCAGATCGCCGAGGCCCTGTTGCAGGCCGTCAAAGTGGCTGCGCGAATCGTCATCCAGATGTTCGAGCAGGCTCGGCGCGTCGCGAACGATCTCGCGCGTGGCTGCCACCTTCGAGTCCAGCACCCGCAACGGATTGCTGCGCAGGCGCCTGCGCGAATCGGCGTCCAGGTTCGCTTCATGCCGCTCGAGGAACGCGACCAGCGCGGCGCGGTATCGCGTCCGGCTTTCGGCGCTGCCCAGAGAATTGATCTCCAGCGTCAGCGCTCCCAGCCCGAGCCGGCGGAACAGGCGTGCCGACAGTGCGATGATCTCGACATCCACATCCGGGCCGGCCATCCCGTAGGCTTCGACGCCGAGCTGGTGAAACTGGCGGTAGCGCCCGGCCTGCGGGCGTTCGTGGCGAAACATCGGCCCCGCATACCAGAGCCGCTGCTGCTGGTTGTGCAGCAGGCCATGCTCGAGACCGGCGCGCACGCAGCTGGCGGTGGCCTCCGGGCGCAGGCTCAGGCTCTCGCCTTCGCGGTCGTCGAAGGTGAACATCTCCTTCTCGACCACGTCGGTGGCCTCGCCGATGGAGCGCTTGAACAGTTCGGTGTGCTCCAGCAGTGGCATCCGGATTTCGCCGTAGCCGTAGGCGCCGAACACCTCCGCGGCCACGCGGTGCAGGTGCTGCCACGCGGCGGCGTCGGCGGGCAGCACGTCATTCATGCCGCGAACGGACTGGAATAGATTAGCCATGCTTATAGAGTGCTGAGTGCTGAGGGAAAAATCACTGGTCTTTACTCAGTACTGAGTCCTCAGCACTTAGCGTCTTTGCAGCTTTGCGCTCTGCAAGCTTCTCGCGCACCAGCGCTTCGAGCCGGTCGACCAGTTCCTCGTTCTTGAACTTGTGCTGGATCCTGCCGTCGACGTAGATCGAGTTGGGCCGGCCGCCGGCGACGCCGACGGCGGCCTCGCGCGCTTCGCCCGGACCGTTGACGACGCAGCCGATCACCGCGACATCCAGGGGTTCGTCGATTTCCTCGAAGCGGCTTTCCAGTTCCGCCACCGTCTTGATCACGTCGAAATTCTGGCGCGAGCAACTCGGGCAGGCGACCAGGTTGATGCCG
>DATMTG010000409.1:0-5378 GCA_035565075.1 Stenotrophobium sp. | reverse complement strand
GGTGGATTTGCGCTACTGGACGGTGTCGTAGGTGCCGTACGACATCAGCCGCTCATAGCGTGCCGTCAGCAGCTGCGTCATCGGCATGTGGCGCAGGCGCTCGAGGTTGGAGACCAGCTTCTGCTTGAGCGTGTTCATCATCGCCGCCGGGTCGCGATGCGCGCCGCCCAGGGGTTCCGGCACGATTTCATCGATCAGCTTGAACTCGATCAGGTCGCGCGCCGTCACCTTCATCGCCTCCGCCGCCTCGGAAGCGCGGCCGGAATCCTTGAACAGGATCGAGGCGCAGCCTTCGGGCGAAATCACCGAGTAGATGCTGTGCTGGAGCATCATCACGCGGTCGGCGACGCCGATCGCCAGCGCACCTCCGGAGCCGCCCTCGCCGATCACGGTCGCCAGGATCGGCGTGCGCAGATCCGCCATCTCGAACAGGTTGCGTGCGATCGCCTCGGACTGGTTGCGCTCCTCGGCGCCGATGCCGGGATAGGCGCCGGGCGTGTCGATGAAGGTGATGATCGGCAGGTTGAATTTTTCCGCCATCTGCATCACCCGCAGGGCCTTGCGATAGCCCTCCGGCTTGGGCATGCCGAAATTGCGGTGGACGCGCTCCTTGGCGTCGCGGCCTTTCTGCTGGCCGATGACGACGCAGGCACGGCCTTCGAGCCGCGCCATGCCGCAGACGATGGCGGCGTCGTCCTTGTAGTGGCGGTCGCCGTGCAGTTCCTCCCACTCGGTGAACAGGGCGTTGATGTAATCGAGCGAATATGGCCGCAGCGGATGCCGCGCCAGCTGCGCCACCTGCCACGGCGTCAGGTTCTTGAAGATCTGCTCGGTGAGTTCGCAGCGCTTGGCTTCGAGCCGCGCGATTTCCTCGGTGAGGTTGACGCCGCTGCCGGACGTCGAAAAACGCAGTTCCTCGATCTTCTGCTGGAGTTCCGCGATAGGTTGTTCAAAGTCGAGATGGTTGAGATTCATGCTTATTCGTCGTCAAAATTACCACCATTGAACGGGCCATCTGGCCGGCGCTTGGGTGCCGGCGGCTGGTAACGCCGGTACTGCACTTTAACGCAGTTTTCGCCCATGAACCGCTGCAGCACGGCCAGGCATTCATCCTGCGCACGCAGGCACCAGTCGGCCGACCAGTGCAGCGTCGCCATGACCTTGCCGTTGTGATAATCCAGCGTCACCGGCGTGCCCTGGGCGTCGCGGTACGGCGCCAGCGCCTTCTGCAGCGTCGCCACCTCGCCCGCCGGACGTCGCCAGTCGAGCCGGATCTGCCGGGCGTACTGCGGCAGCACCACCCCCGGGTCGAGGAACTCGGCGTTGTACAGGCGCGGCTCCGGCTCGCGGTCCTCGCGCGCGGCCGACATGCCGATCTCCGCGATCACGAACACCAGCGAGTCGACGCGCACGAAGGACTGCACCTTGAACCACTTGTCGGTATCGACCCAGGTCGAGATCTGCGCGGTCTTGTCGTCGAGCGTGACCTTGTAGCTGGCGCGGCCGGCCTTGCCCTCGGTGGATTTGTCGCCCTTGAAGAAGCGCAGGTCGGTGACCCAGGCGGCGAACATCACCTTGGCGCGCGGCTGCCATGCGCGCTTGCCGTTGGCCTGCGGCGGCGGTGGCGGCACCGCGTACTGGCCGATCAGCTCGCGCAACCGGCCCGAGCAGATCTGCTCGATGCAGTCGGCATAGGCCTCGATCGGATGGCCGGAAAGATAGAAGCCCAGCGTCTCGCGCTCGTGGTTGAGCCGTTCGCGCGCAGGCCAGTCGCTGACGATCTCGGCGTCGATCTGCTCGCTGATCGACGCGTCGCCCGCCGCACCCAGTCCGAACAGGTCCACCTGGCCGCTGTCGGCGCTCTCGGCCGCCTTCTCCGCCAGCGCCAGCGCCTTGGGCAAGGTCGCCAGCAGCGACGCGCGGTTGAGGCCGAAGCCGTCGAGCGCGCCGGAAAAGATCAGCGCCTCGAGCACGCGCTTGTTGGCCTTGCGCGTATCGATGCGGCGGCAGAAGTCGAACAGGTCGGTGAACGCGCCGTGGCTTTCGCGCTCGGCGAGAATGCCTTCGAGCGCCGCGGCGCCGGCGCCCTTGATCGCGCCCAGCCCATAGAGGATCTGCCGCGTGGCCTCGCCGGCCGCCGCCGGCGGCACCGTGAACTTGAAATGGCTGCGATTGATGTCCGGCGGGCGCACGTCGAGGTTCATGCGCCGGCATTCGTCGAGCATGGTCACCACGGTCTCAGTGTGGTCCATGTCGCAGGACATCACCGCCGCCATGAACTCCGCCGGGTAGTGCGTCTTGAGCCAGCAGGTGTGGTACGACACCAGCGCGTAGGCGGCGGCGTGCGACTTGTTGAAACCGTAGTTGGCGAACTTCTCCATCAGGTCGAAGACCTGCGCCGCGATTTCCGGCTGCACGCCCTGGCTGACCGCGCCCTCGGTGAACACCACGCGCTGCTTGGCCATCTCGGCGGCGATCTTCTTGCCCATCGCGCGGCGCAGCAGGTCGGCGCCGCCCAGCGTGTAGCCGGCGAGGCGCTGCGACATCTGCATCACCTGCTCCTGGTAGACGAAGATGCCGTAAGTCGGCTGCAGCACCGGCTCCATGTCCGGGTGCAGGTATTCCACCTTGGCGTCGCCACGCTTGCGCGCGCAGTATTCCGGGATCAGCTCCATCGGCCCCGGGCGGTACAGCGACACCAGCGCGATGATGTCCTCGAAGGTGTCCGGCCTGAGGTCGGTGGCGGCACGCTGCATGCCCGGCGATTCCATCTGGAACACCGCGGTGGTGGCGCCGGCGGCGTAGACCTTGTAGGTCTCGCTGTCGTCCAGCGGCAGGCCGAGCATGTCGATGCGCTCGCCACGGCTCTTGCGGATATTCTCCAGCGCGGTGGCGATCACGGTCAGTGTCTTGAGCCCGAGGAAGTCGAACTTGACCAGCCCCACCGACTCCAGGTCCTTCATGTCGAACTGCGTGACCATGCTCTCGCCGCCGGGCTTGCAGTACAGCGGCGCATAGTCGGTGAGCGCTTCCGGCGCGATCACCACGCCGCCGGCATGCACGCCGACGCCACGCGTCACGCCTTCCAGCGCCAGCGCCAGGTCGAGCACCTGGCGCGTATCGTCCTCGTCGCGGTAGCGCTGTTTCAGCTCCGGAATTTCGTCGAGCGCATCGGCCAGCGTCGCGCCCGGCACCCCGGGAATCAGCTTGGCCAGCGTGTCGCCGAAACCGTAGCCGTGTCCCATGACGCGCACCACGTCGCGCACCACGCCGCGCGCCGCCATGGTGCTGTAAGTGATGATCTGGCCGACGTGCGAACGGCCGTATTTCTGCGTCACGTATTCGATCACGCGATCGCGGTTGTCCATGCAGAAATCGACATCGAAATCCGGCAGCGACACGCGCTCAGGATTGAGGAAGCGCTCGAACAGCAGGTTGTACGGCAGCGGGTCGAGGTCGGTGATGCCGATGGCATAGGCCACCAGCGAACCGGCGCCGGAGCCGCGGCCGGGGCCGACCGGACAGCCGTTGTGCTTGGCCCAGTGAATGAAATCGGCCACCACCAGGAAATAGCCGGCAAAGCCCATCTTCTCGATGATGCCCAGCTCGTAGTCGAGGCGCTGCCGATAGACCTCGAGCGGCTGCACCGGATGCAGGGTCTCGAGCCGCCGGTCCAGCCCGATCCGCGCCTGTTCGCGCAGCCAGCTGTCGGTCGTGTAGGTTTCCGGCACCGGGAACTGTGGCAGGTGATGCGTACCGAACTTCAGGCTGATATTGCAGCGCCGCGCGATTTCCAGGGTGTTGGCGATCGCCTCGGGGATGTCCGCGAACAGCGCCTGCATCTCCTGCGCGCTCTTGAGGTATTGCTCCTCGGTGTAGTCGCGCGGCCGCTTCTCGTCGTTGAGCACGCGGCCCTGCGCGATGCACACGCGGGCCTCGTGCGCGAAGAAATCCTCGCGCGTCAGGAAGCGCACGTCGTTGGTCGCCACCAGCGGCACATCGGCATGGCGCGCCAGCAGCAGCGCCGCCTGCACCCAGGCCTCGTCGTCGGCACGCTGGCAGCGCGCGATCTCCAGGTACAGGCGCTTCGGGAACAGCGCCTGCAGTTCCGCCAGCGCCGCCAGCGCCGGCTGCGCATGCTCGCCCAGCAGGGCGCGGCAGATGCCGCCGTCGCGGCCGCTCAGCGCGATCAGCCCGTCGCTGGCCTCGCGCAGCCACGACCGCTGGATCAGCGGGTAGCCGGTGGCCTGGCCGTCGGTGTAGCCCTGCGAAATCAGCCGCGTCAGGTTGCGGTAGCCCGTCTCGTCCTGCACCAGCAGCGTCAGGCGCTCGGGGCCCTCGCCGGGCTGGCGTTCTTCCAGCCAGATGTCGGCACCGATGACCGGCTTGATGCCGGCGGCCTCCGCCGCCTTGTAGAACTTGACCATCGCGAACAGGTTGTTGCGATCGGTGATCGCCACCGCCGGCAACTGCAATTCGGCCGCGCGCTCGGTCAGCGTCATGCCGGTGCCGCCGCCCTTGCGCTTGGGCGGTTCGAGCCTGACCAGGCCGTCGCTGAGCGAATACTCGGTGTGCAGGCGCAGATGGACGAAGCTCATGGCGCCAGCACCGCCTGCGCGCAGGGCGCGAAGCTCATGCGGTGAATCGCGCTCGGGCCCAGCTTGCGCAGCGCCTGCAGATGCAGGGCGGTGCCGTAGCCCTTGTGCCGCGCCAGCCCGTAGCCGGGAAACTCGACATCGAGCCGCAGCATCTCGCGGTCGCGCGCGACCTTGGCGAGGATGCTCGCCGCCATGATGCAGGGATGCAGCGCGTCGCCACCGATCACCGTCGTCACCGTGCAGTCCAGGCGCGGCGGCTGGTTGCCGTCGACCAGCGCCTGCAGCGGACGCACCGGCAGCCCTGCGACCGCACGCTGCATCGCCAGCAGCGAGGCCTGCAGGATATTGATCCGGTCGATCTCCGACGGCTCGGCACGGGCGATGCAGCAAGCCAGCGCCTGCGCCTGGATCCGGTCGAACAGCCGGTTGCGTGCGGCGGCGCCGAGTTTCTTGGAGTCGTTCAGGCCGTCGATGCCGTGATCGTCCGCGAGGATCACGGCAGCGGCGTAGACCGGCCCGGCGAGACAGCCGCGCCCCGCCTCGTCAACGCCCGCGACCTGGCAGGCAGGACGGTTCATCCGGCCGCCCGGAGAGCACGGCCAGCCGGCCACGGCGCCCGCGCGCCGGCGGCGGGCGCCGCACGCCCAAGGGCAACAGGCTGGAATGACAGGAGATTCATCTCGAAACCGCGGACTCCGCTCGATGCACTGCGCCGATCATCGGCTAGGTCGAATTTTAGGCCACCCGCTCTGGCGATGTGGCAGGAAATACTTGTTATAT
>DATMTG010000408.1:0-11285 GCA_035565075.1 Stenotrophobium sp. | reverse complement strand
CGGCTTGCGGCAGTTTGGGTCATCCGTTACCGTGCCGCCGCTTCATGAAACGACGGAACGAAATGGCGAACAACAATTACAACGCAGCTGAAATCGAGGTGCTTTCGGGCCTCGACCCGGTGCGCAAGCGTCCGGGCATGTACACCGATACCACGCGCCCAAACCATCTCGCGCAGGAAGTCATCGACAATGCCGTGGACGAGGCGCTGGCCGGCTACTGCAAGACCATCGCGGTCACGGTGTTCGAGGACGGCTCGCTGCAGGTGGCCGACGACGGCCGCGGCATGCCGGTGGACGTGCACCCGGAGCACAAGGTCACCGGCGTCGAACTGATCCTGACCAAGCTGCATTCCGGCGCAAAGTTTTCCAACAAGATGTACCAGTACTCGGGCGGTCTGCACGGCGTCGGTGTGTCGGTGGTCAACGCGCTGTCGCGCAAGCTCGAAGTGCGCGTCTGCCGGGGCGGCAGCGAGTATCAAATCGAGTTTCACGACGGCAACAAGGCCAGCGAACTCAAGCCGGTGGGCAGCGTCGCCAAAAATCGCAGCGGCAGCACGGTGCGCTTCTGGCCGGATGCGAAGTATTTCGATACCGCCAAATTCTCGGTCCCGAGGCTCAAGCAGATTCTTCGCGCCAAGGCGGTGTTGTGTCCGAATCTGAAAGTCACGCTCGACGACCAGATCGGCCGGGAGCAGTCGAGCTGGCAGTACGAGAACGGCCTGCAGGATTATCTGCTGGATACGCTGAAGGGGTCGGAGACCGTGCCGGCCGAACCCTTCATCGGCAAGTTTTCGGCGACACGCGAAGAAGTCGAGTGGGCCTTGCTGTGGCTCAACGGCGGCGGCGAAGCGGTCACCGAATCCTACGTCAACCTGATTCCGACGCCGCAGGGTGGCACGCATGTCAACGGCCTGCGCACCGGATTGACCGAGGCGCTGCGCGAGTTCTGCGAGTTCCGCAACCTGCTGCCGCGCGGGCTCAAGCTGACGCCGGAGGATGTCTGGCAGGGTTGCAGCTACGTGCTGTCGACCAAGATGCAGGACCCGCAGTTCGCCGGCCAGACCAAGGAGCGCCTGTCTTCGCGCGAGTCGGCGACGTTCATCAGCGGCGTCGTGCACGACGCGTTCAGCCTCTGGCTGAACCAGCATCCTGAGCAGGGCGAGCAGGTGGCCGCGCTGGTCATCGCCAACGCCAACGCGCGCATGAAGCTGGCCAAGCAGGTGGTGCGCAAGAAAATCACCAGCGGCCCGGCGCTGCCCGGCAAGCTCGCGGACTGCGTATCCACCGATCTGGCGCGGACCGAATTGTTCCTGGTGGAAGGCGACTCCGCTGGCGGCAGCGCCAAGCAGGCGCGCGACCGCGACACCCAGGCGATCATGCCCCTGCGCGGCAAGATACTGAATACCTGGGAGGCGGACGCCAACGAGGCGCTGGGCTCCAACGAAATCCACGACATCAGCGTCGCCATCGGCGTCGATCCGGGTAGTGCCGATATCAGCGGACTGCGCTACGGAAAAATCTGTGTGCTGGCGGATGCCGATTCTGACGGTCTGCATATTGCGACGCTGTTGTGCGCGCTGTTTCTCAGGCATTACCGTCCGCTGGTCGAGGCCGGGCATATCTACATCGCGATGCCGCCGTTGTTCCGCATCGATGCCGGCAAGCAGGTGTTTTACGCGCTGGATGAAGCCGAGCGCGACGGCATCCTCGATCGCCTGTCCGCCGAAGGCAATCGCAGCAAGATCGGCGTCACCCGCTTCAAGGGCCTGGGCGAGATGAACCCGCTGCAACTGCGCGAAACCACCATGACCCCGGACACGCGCCGCCTGGTGCAGCTCACCCTCGAGGGTGAAGTGGCCGGCGAACCGAGCCCTGCCGACCAGATCATGGACATGCTGCTCGCAAAAAAACGCGCCAACGACCGCAAGGACTGGCTCGAGCGCGAAGGCAACAAGGCCGAGGTTTGAACGATGACCACTGAAGTGATGGAAACCGAGCGCCAGTCGCTGCGCGTATTCGCCGAAAAAGCCTATCTCGACTACTCGATGTACGTAGTGCTCGACCGCGCCCTGCCGCACGTCGAGGACGGCCTGAAGCCGGTGCAGCGTCGCATCATCTACGCGATGTCGGAGCTGGGCCTGTCAGCGCAGTCCAAGCACAAGAAATCGGCACGCTCGGTCGGTGATGTCATCGGCAAGTTCCATCCGCACGGCGATACCTCGGTCTACGAGGCGATGGTGACGATGGCGCAGCCGTTTTCCTACCGCTATCCGCTGATCGACGGGCAGGGCAACTGGGGTTCTGCCGACGACCCGAAGTCGTTTGCGGCGATGCGCTACACCGAGTCGCGTCTGACGGCGTACGCGCAGGCCTTGCTGGCCGAGGTCGGCCAGGGCACGGTGGATTGGGTGCCGAATTTCGACGGGTCCATCGAGGAGCCGCGCCTGCTGCCGGCGCGCCTGCCGAATATCCTGGTCAACGGCACCATGGGCATCGCGGTCGGCATGTCGACCGACATTCCGCCGCATAATCTGCGCGAACTGGCGCAGGCCTGCCTGCACCTGCTCAAGCATCCGAATGCGCATGTCGAAACGCTGTGCGAATTCGTGCCGGGACCGGATTACCCCACCGGCTGTGAAATCGTTTCGGAGTCGCACGACCTGCTCAAGGTCTACCAGACCGGGACCGGCCAGATTCGCGCCCGCGCCCGCTGGGAGCGCGACGAAGACAATGGCAACATCATCGTGGTGGCGCTGCCGCATCAGGTGTCGCCAGCCAGGGTGCTGGAGCAGATCGCCGAGCAGATGCGCGCCAAGAAGCTGCCTCTGGTCGAAGACCTGCGCGACGAGTCGGATCATGAAAACCCGACGCGCCTTGTGATCATTCCGCGCTCGAACCGCGTCGATGCCGATGCGCTGATGGCGCACCTGTTCGCTACCACCGACCTGGAAAAGAGTTACCGCGTCAATCTCAACATGATCGGCCTCGATGGCCGTCCCAAGGTCAAGAACCTGCGCGAAATCCTGACCGAGTGGCTCGACTACCGCTTCGCCACGGTGACGCGCCGTCTCAACCATCGCTTGCAGAAAGTCAACGAGCGCCTGCACATCCTCGACGCCCTGCTGATCGCCTTCCTCAATATCGATGAGGTCATCCGCATCATCCGCTACGAGGAGGATCCCAAGGCGGAACTGATGCGCGTCTTCGGCCTGACCGAAACGCAGACCGAAGCCATCCTCGACCTCAAGCTGCGGCATCTGCAAAAACTCGAGGAGATGAAGATCAAGGGCGAGCAGGCCGAACTGGCGGCCGAGCGTACGCGGCTGGAAGAATTGCTGGGCGACGACGACAAGCTTAAAAAACTGATCGGCGAGGAGATCCGCGAAGACGCCAAAAAATACGGCGACGACCGGCGCTGTCCGATCCATGCGCGGCCGCCGGCGCAAGCGCTGGAAGCTACGGAAATCCTGCCGGCAGAGCCGATTACCGTGGTGCTGTCCAAGGCCGGCTGGATCCGCGCGGGCAAGGGCCATGAACTGGATGCGCAGGCGCTGAGTTACAAGGCCGGCGATGAATTCATGTGCGCGGCCCAGGGACGCACCAATCACCTGCTGGTGCTGCTCGACAGCCGTGGCCGCTGCTATACGCTCAATCCGCGTGAACTGCCTTCGGCACGCTCTCAGGGCGAGCCGGTCACCACCAAGCTCGATTTGCAGGATGGCGCGAGGATTATCGCAATGCTGCTGGCGGACCCGGCGGATCGTTTCGTCCTGGCCAGCGATCAGGGCTATGGTTTCTATACGCAACTCGGCGAATTGCAGGCGCGTAACCGTGCCGGCAAGGCGGTGGTAACGATTTCCGAGGGCGGCACTGCCTTGCCGCCGATGGCACTGCGCGATCCCGCCACCGACCGCTATGCACTGGCGACGGCCGAGGGTCGCCTGCTGGTGTTCCCGCTGGCCGAGTTGCCGGAAATGTCCAAGGGCAAGGGCAACAAGCTGATCGGGCTCAAGGGCGAGGACCGTATCCTTGCAGCCTGCGTGGTCCCGCAAGGCGCCGGCGTGACGCTGGTCTGCGGCAAGCGCACGCTGACCCTGAAGCCCTCGGATCTCGACAACTATGCGGGTGCACGCGCCTCACGTGGCGGCCATCTGCCGCGCGGTTTCCAGCGCGTGGACAGCATGGTCGCCGAACCGGGCAAGGTCTGACCGCAGGAATTAAGTCTTGAACTTCCGGTCAAAGCACTCATATATCCTGTCCACGTTCTCCTCAACACAGATGCCATGAAACGTATTTTCCTGCTGATCGTGACCAACATCGCCGTCATGGTGGTGCTGTCCATCGTCTGTTCCCTGTTGGGCTTCGACCGTTATCTCACCGCCAACGGTCTCAACCTGACGGCCCTGCTGGGTTTTTCGGCGGTGTTCGGTTTCGGCGGCGCATTCATTTCGCTGGCCATGTCGAAGTGGATGGCCAAGCGCACCACCGGCGCCCGGGTCATCACCCAACCGGCCAGTTCTTCTGAAATGTGGCTGCTCAACACGGTCGAGCGCCTGGCGCGCAGTGCCAATATCGGCATGCCGGAGGTGGCGATCTTCGATTCGCCCGAGCCCAACGCTTTTGCCACCGGCATGACCAAGAACAGTTCGCTGGTCGCGGTTTCGACCGGATTGCTGGCGGGCATGAGCCAGGACGAGGTCGAGGCGGTTCTGGGGCATGAAATCACGCATATTTCCAATGGCGACATGGTGACGCTGACGCTGGTGCAGGGCGTGGTCAACACCTTCGTCTTTTTCCTGTCGCGCGTGATCGGCTATCTTGTCGATGGCGCCCTCAATCGCGGCGACAACCGCAGCCGCGGCGGCGGTTTCGGCTACATGATCACGGTGATCGTGATGCAGATCGTACTGGGCTTCCTGGCCAGCATGATCGTGGCCTGGTTCTCGCGCCAGCGCGAGTTCCGTGCCGATGCCGGCGGTGCCTACCTGGCCGGCAAGCGCAAGATGATCGCCGCGTTGCAGCGACTGCAGGCGGCGCATGAAATCCCCAGCGAACTGCCCAAGCAGATGACGGCCTTCGGCATCCGCGAAGGGGGCGGCGTCGCCAGCCTGTTCGCCACCCATCCGCCACTGGAAGTGCGCATCGCTGCCTTGCAGAACGCCGAGGGCGTCACGCGCAATTGATCCGCTGCTGCGGCGGATTCCGGAATGACATGCACAGCGGGCGTCGATAAATGGGCATAATTCCATCCAGTTCCCCGGATGGAAGCTCATGAGGGCCGGAATACTCGATCGTTACCTGTTGCGCGAAGCCGGCGGCGCTTGGCTGGCGGTGACGCTCGTGCTGCTGGCGATCATGCTGTCGACCCGCTTCGCACGTTTTCTAGGCGAGGCGGCGAGCGGCATCCTGCCGCGCGACCTGCTGTTCGAGGTCGTTGCGCTTTCCAGCCTTCAATACCTGGCGATCCTGGTTCCGGCGTCGCTGCTGCTGGCGGTGATGCTGGCGCTGGGCCGGCTCTACAAGGACAACGAGGTCGCCGCCATGAGCGGCTGCGGCGTCAGCATGGCGCAACTGTACCGGCCGTTCCTGGTGCTGGGCGTCCTGTTGTCGTTGTTCACGGCCGCATTGACCCTGTTCATCGGCCCCTGGGCCGGACGTACGGCCGAATACATTTCCAAGGACGCTGCGCGGTTCGTGCAGTACAACCCGTTCGAGGCAGGACATTTCAAGGACGTCGCAGGCGGTCGCGCGACCGTCTACACCGCGGAGATGGACGCCAAGGGGCAGCATCTGGGTTCGGTGTTTGCGCGCATCCACGAGAAAGGCGGCGATACCATCGTGGTGGCCAAGGGCGGGACACAGATCGCCAATTCCACCACCGGCGAGCGCGTCGTGACTCTGACCGACGGATACCGGTATCGCGGCGAGGCGGGGCAGGCGCAATTCGACATCATGCGTTTCGCAAAATTCTCGACGCGAATCCAGCCGCCGGATTTCGTCTTCACCACCGACAAGCGCAGGCTGTACCAGACCAGCGAATTGTGGAATTCGCCGGACCCGCAGGATCAGGCTGAATTGCAATGGCGGCTTGCCGCGCCGATCTCCGTGCTGGTGCTGGTGCTGCTGGCCGTGCCGCTTTCGCATATCGGCCCGCGTCAGGGGCGATACGGCAAGCTGGTGATCGGCATCCTGATTTATCTGGTCTACACGCAATTGATCGCCATGGGCCAGGCCTGGATCGCCAAGGGGCACCTGTCGCCGCAGGTCGGACTCTGGTGGGCACACGCACTGATGCTGGGTGTTGCGCTGACGCTGATCGTGCGCCGATCCGGACTCGGGCGGCGCGCATGAAAACGATCGACCGTTACATCATCCTGCATATCCTCGGCTTTACCGCGATCGCCGGATTCGCATTGATTGCAATCTATTCGTTCATCGGATTCGTCTCGGGTATCGGCGATACCGGCCAGGGCAACTATGGCGTGCTGCAACTGATGGTGTACACGCTGCTGCAGATGCCGGCGGGGTTTTATACCTTGCTGCCGATCATCGCCATGCTCGGCACCCTGATGGGGCTGGGTGCGCTGGCTTCGCAAAGCGAACTGACCGCGATGCGCGCGGCGGGTGTCTCGCTGCTGCGCATCGGCAGTGCCACGCTGCTCGCGGGGCTGTTGCTGGGGGTGTTCGGTTTCCTGCTCGGCGACTGGCTGGCTCCGGCCAGCAACAGCGCAGCGGAAAGCTATCGCACCACGGCGCGTACCGGCATTACGCCCGGATTGGGCGGACACACGGTCTGGCTGCGCGACGGCGACAGCATTTTTCATATCCGAAAACTGATCGCCGAGAATCATGTCGCGGATGTCGAGATATTCATGCTCGCCAAGGACATGAGCCTGCAATCCGACCTCCACGTCAGCGATGGCCGTTATGAGGATGGCCACTGGAATTTCACCGGGGTCAGCCGGACCGACTTTGCCGGCGACAGCACCCGGACATCGCGAGTGTCGCAGATGCAGTGGAGCGGTTCGCTTTCACCCGAGGTGCTGCGCCTGTTCGTGCTGGAATCCGAGAGCCTGACCATGCCGGGTTTGATGCGCCTGATCCGCTATCTCGATGCGAACGGACTGGATGCGGCCAACTACCGGTTGGACCTCTGGCGCAAGCTGATCGCACCGCTGACGGTGATGGCGATGATGCTGTTCGCGGTGCCCTTCGTGCTGGGCTCGCTGCGAAGCAGCGGTGCGGGCCAGCGATTGTTGATCGGCATCCTGGTGGGCGTGGGCTTTTACGTGCTCAATGAAGTGTCCGCCAATCTCGGCGAGGTTTATCGCTGGCCGCCGGTGCTGGCGGCGAGTCTGCCGTCGTTCTTGCTGTCGGGAGTCGCGCTGTACCGGCTCAACCGCGTCAGCTGAGAAATCTCAGATTAAGCGGCTGCGCTCGTGACGCTTTAATCAGAGTTTTCTATTGCGTCTCTTTGGGCACGCTGACAACGAGGGTGCCGGCGATGAAATCGAGCGGCGCGCGCCGCTGGCCATCGAGGAAGAAAAGCAGCAGGCCGAGAATGAGCGCCGCGATGCAGGCGTCGGAAATTTCCGGCGCCAGCGACCACGCGGCAGCCACCGGCAGATGCAGCAGCAGCGGATAGACCGCGGCGGCCCACGTCAGCAGGAGCATGGCGTAACGCAGTGCCGCGATCGGCCAGCGCAGCGGCGCGCCATCGGTACGGATCACGCGCAGATGCCATGCCCGCATTCCCAGCGTCTGGCCGCCGTGCGTCCAGAACCAGCCAAAAAAAGCCAGGCCGGCGATGAACATGTAGAAGCGCATGGCGTGGACATTGGGCGGCAGTTTCAGCAGCGTGTCCCGCACGACTTCCTCGACGACCGCCGTGGCCATCCAGATGGCCAGCAGCAGCAGGCCGTCGTAAAACGCGGCGGCGAATCGTCGCCAGAGCGGTGCGGGCAGGAAACTGTCTGGCATGACCGGAAACTCGGAAGAAACGAACCGCATTTTATCCGATGCACAGGACTGCATTGGTGGATGACTGGCGCTACACTGCCGGCTCTCCAGATATGGATCGATGCACATGAGCGAAAAAGCTTTGCCGGCCATTCCCAATGTCGCCAGACCCTTCCCGCGTATCGTGACCGGCGGCCGTCCTGCGCCCGAACATTTTTCCCGGTTGCGCGAGCTCGGCGTGAAAACCGTGATCAATCTGTGTCCGCCGGCTGAGGCCTGCGCATATGACGAACCGGCGCTGATGCGTCAGCTCGGCCTGCACTACCTCAATATCCCCGTGGCGGGTCCCGCAGACCTGACCCGCGAGACCGCACAAAGCTTCGATGAGGCTCTGGCGGGATCTGTGGATGGCGATGTGCTGGTGCACTGCGCCAGCAGCAACCGGGTTGGCGCGCTGTTTGCGTTGAGAGCGCGATTTGTCGAGTCAAAAAACGTGGAGGAGTCGCTGGCTATCGGACGGTCAGCGGGCCTGAAAGCGATGGAGCCTGTCGTGCGACAGCTGCTTGGCGGTTGAGCCTGAAGGGCTCTATTTCCGTACTCAGGTCTACCGGATTGCCCCCGGATTCAGATAAACATCGAACCGCGCCTGGGTGCCCTTGAGGCTGAGAGTGGGGGCGCAGCCCGCCAGCCACGGCGCACGCAGCGGACGTTTGACCACCACGCGCCGGAGTGCGCAGGCCTGTGCGGGTTGCAGCAGCGCATCGGCATCCGGGTCGCCGTGCGTCAACTCGCGGAATAGCTGCATTTCTTTCTGCGGCAGGGCGTGCTTTTCGCTGTGCGGATACATCGGGTCGAGATAGACGGCGTCCCAGTGTCCGTCGCGCAGCGCCAGGCGGGCGTCGGCATCCACCAGGGTGATGCGTCGCGCAGCCTCCTGAGTGGATGTATCCAGCAATGCGTGGGAATGCGCGTCGCGCAGCAGTGCGAGGATCTGCGGATGGCGTTCGGCCATCGTCACCCGCAGGCCGAGCGCGGCGAGGGTGTAGCCATCGCGGCCCAGACCGGCGGTGGCGTCGAATACGGTGACGATGTCGCGTTTGCGATGCAGGCCGAAGGCGCGGGCCAGCAGTTGCCTGCGACCCGCGGCGATACGGCGCTGCTGCTCGGCGCTGCTCCAGTCGGCGCAGATGCTGCCGTATTCGGGATGGTGCAGTGCGCGCAGGTGAAGGCGGCCAGCCTGTCGCTCGAGCGCAAAAGAAAAGCCCTGGACCTCACGGTCCAGGGCTGGGTTCTGCGCAGACTGCTTTTTAGGCAAGCTTGGAGGCGTCGAAGAACTCGGCCATGCGCTGGGCCAGCATCAGGTCGCCATCGACCTGCAGCTTGCCGGTCATGAATGCGGTCATGCCGTTAAGCTCACCCTTCATCAGGGCGACGAAGTCTTCGTCTTCCATCGTGATGGTGACGTCGCTGTTGGCGGCGCTGCCTTCGCTGATCGAGCAGGTGCCGTCCTTGATGGTGGCGTAAGCCGGCTTGGAGGTGTTGAACTGCAGCGTGCAGTTGGTGCCCGAGGCAGCATCCGCATTGAAGGCGGCGGGCAGTTTTTTCAGCAGATCGAGGGCGACTGACATCGGGTACTCCATGGCTTGGATAAGAAATGTGAGGCCGAATACTAACGGGCTCCGGGGCATCAGGCAACGCGAACGCACAAATCAGTAATCGGCCTTACTGGCGTGTCCGGATGCGGTTGCCGCCCTGGCCTGGAGGACCTCCAGAATCCGCCCTGCGGCGCTGGCCGACAGCAGGATGACATTGACGCTGCTTTGGTAAATCCGCCCGCTAGCGCGCAGGGCGGCGATGGCCTCTGCATCCGCCTGATGATGCAGGACAATATAGTCGCGGGTCTCGACCAGCATGGTGCCTAGCCGCTTGAAGCGGCGAAAGGCGCTGCCCTTGGCCTGGCCGGCCTCGCAGTCGATTTCACGCAGGCTGCGCCACTGCCGGTAATCGGTCATTCTGTCGCCCCCAGCAGGAAGTGGGCGCGTGCGACCGCGATCGGCTGTTCGGGCGATTTCTGCCAGCAGCGGATCATCACCTGCGCGACGCGCAGGCCCGCGCGCGAAACCACACAGTCGGCATAGCTGTCTTCTGCGCGACCGGGTTTCAGGTAATCGATCGAGAAGTCGATGCTTTTGGGGATGCGTGTCTCGTCCAGTTGCAGCAGCAGGTGCAGGATGGCGGCGTTTTCCATGAACGCCGCGGTGACGCCGCCGTGCAGCGCCGGTAAAACGGTATTGCCGACCAGTGATTCCGCATAAGGCAGATGCGAGCGGGGTTCGCCCTGATGGATCTGCATGCCGACGTTGAGGTAGCGCGCATAAGGGACCAGTGCGATCAGCGGCGCAAAATCGCCGTGCGCGTGAGCGCTTTGACGGGCTGAAGCGTAAGCGTCGATCACAGGGTCCTCTGCTTTTTTCGGGAGGACAGCATGAAGACCGATTGCGAGGTGGCTACGGCAGCGCCGGCGTCGTCCTGCCAGACGCTGGCACGAACAAAGGCGATGTGCGCCGTCAGGCGATAGCACTCGGCGCGGCAGTTCAATGCGAGATCGCGCAAGGCGGGACGCAGGTAATCCATCCTCAGGTCCAGCGTCGCGACCGGTTCGTAGCGTTCCAGCCTCGCCAGTACGGCCAGCCCGCTGGCGCTGTCCACCAGCGTGGTGATGACGCCGGTATGAATCAGGCCACGCACCGGGTCGCCCAGCCAGTCGTCGCGATAGGGCAAGGCTGCAGTCACCTGCGTGCTGCAGACCTCGACGATGTGAATGCCCAGTGCGCGGACATGGGGCACGGCGCGGCTGAAGCGGGCGCCGAGCGCCTGGTGATAGGAATTTTCTGGCATGAAGCGGAGATCGTCGGCTTGGCGGGGCGGTACGTCGTTATACACTGCGGCTGCGGCACGACCCCCGGGCGCAAGATCGCTGCTGCAAAATCACTGTAATCCGATTATCTTATGAAATACCGCATGAACGACATGACAGGCAATGCCGATCCGCTGTTTCAGCGCGGAGAACCGCATGAGGTGTCCGAACTGGAGTTGCGCGTGCGCCGAGCATTGGCTGCCACGACCGATCAGCCGCCACGGCCGGTTTCGCGACTGGAACTGCCGCCGGCGATGAGCAAGCTGCTGTTGCTGCCGCTGATCGGTTCGTTGCGTCCTGCGGCGGTCCTGGTGGCGTTGATGCGCCATGCCGACGGCCCCACGGTCTTGCTGACGCGGCGCGCCGAGCACCTGCGCAGCCACAAGGGGCAGATCAGCTTCCCGGGCGG
>DATMTG010000407.1:0-6828 GCA_035565075.1 Stenotrophobium sp. | reverse complement strand
GTACAGGTATGGAATTTCATGCGGCTGGCACTGCCACTGCCCCAGATGCCGCCATCGTTCGGGATGACCTGCGCGATCTCGCGCAGTGCCCAGCCCCGGTATTCGTCGGGAGTGACGGCAAATGCAGAGCGGTAGAGCTTTGCAATGAACCGGTCTACCGGTGCCACCGTGTCCGTCCCCGCTTTCACTCCCACTGCGCCTCCGTGTGCCTGTTGCATGTCCGCGTCGCCGCAGGATTTGCGGGCCGCGGCAACTCCAAGATACTTTTTTACTATTGTCGTCCGCTTGCCGGAAAGAATATAAGGGTTCAACCAACACCTCTGCCTGCGCCCTGATTCAGGGGTAGCAGCAGGGTGTACCTAAAAATGATGACCTGCTCGATGAAGCGGGTCAAACGGGTGGAGCGCCCCGCATCGCGCCCAGGCTGTCACAAGTACGTGCAGCGCCGCGGCGGCGGCAGGTCAAGGGAGAGTGGGGATGAAGCGAAATCGTTCGGGGTTCGCGGTGGGGTGGGCGATCGGTGTCCTGCTGCTTTGCGCAGGTTGCGGCAACGGCAATGGTAACGATTTCAGCACGCCGACCTCCTCCTCGGGCGGGTCCTCGTCATCCGGTTCCAGCAGCGGCTCCAGCTCCAGCAGCAGTTCCGGGGGCAACAGCAGTGGCGCCGATTCGGGCGGTAGCTCCTCATCCGGCTCCGGCAGCAGCAGTTCGGGAAGCAGTTCATCCGGCAGCGGCAGTTCCAGCGGTAGTTCCGGGAGCAGTTCGTCGGGCAGTGGTTCCTCCAGCGGCAGCAGCGGCAGTAGTTCTGGCGGCGGGTCGTCAGGTGGCAGCTCTTCCAGCGGCAGTTCCAGTGGCGGTTCGTCCAGCAGCGGCTCATCCGGTGGCAGCAGCAGTTCATCCGGGTCCAGCAGCGGTGGCGATTCCGGCATCCCGCCCGAGCAGGCCAGCCTGGACAGCCAGGTATTGCCGGACCTGCTGACGGCCGATCGCTGCGATTTCCTCGATGACCACGAGTGCCTGTTCCCGTGGCCCAACGATTACTTCACTGTCGCCGATGCCAACACGGACACCGGCCGTCGGGTCAATCTCAACATCCTGTCGATGCCGCGCAATGTACTCGGCAAACCCATCGATCCGACCGAATGGAATCGCAATGATGGATTCTCGCCGGGCCAGGACATCCTTACACGCGTGCCGGGACTGGACCTGAAGCAGACCGGTGCGGTGCCGATCACCCGTATCGCCGACAGCTACCGCGCGGACCAGCCGATCGTGGTGATCGACGCGGACACCGGCGAGCGCCAGCTGATCTGGAGTGAGATGGACGCCAATCTCACAAAATTCACCACGTGCGATCCGCTGAAAATCATTGGCGTCGTCACGGGCTTTGCCGGCGACGCCGGTCTGCCACTCGATCAGCTTGCAGGCTTGATTGATCCGCTGCATGGCGCATGCGCCGCGGCCGGTTCGATCCCGCTGTCGCTGGCCGATCCAGGCCCGGCACTGATCATCCGCCCGGCGGTTAATTTCACCGAGGGCCATCGCTATATCGTCGCCCTGCGCAATCTCAAGGACGGCAGTGGCCAGATCATCCCGGCACCGGCCTCGTTCCAGATTTATCGCGACAACCATGTCAGCGCGTTGCCGGTGGTCAATGACCGGCGTGCGCACATGGAAGATCTGTTCGCGCGCCTGGCGCATGCCGGCATCGAGCGCAAGTCCCTTTACCTGGCCTGGGATTTCACCGTCGCCAGCACGCGCAACAACAGCGGTCGTCTGCGTCACATCATCAGCGATGCCTTCTCCTCGCTGGGCAACGACAAGTCGCCGCCGTTCATCGTCAAGAATCCCGACCTGGGTTGCCAGCTGCCGCTGCCGGTGAGTCTGCCGTCGTCGATTCCTTCGCCCATTCCGCTGGACTGCAGCAATGCCAACGGCGTGCAGGATTTCACCACCAGCCAGAATCCGGAAGTGGCGCGCGAGGTGCGCGGCAGCATCACCGTGCCGTCGTACCTGACGCTGCCCGGCGGCCGAGCCGGCTCGCGCTTCTTCTATGCGGCCGATGCCCAGGGCCTTTACGGTGACGGCCTGCCGGACCGGAACCCGCTGACGCCGACGCAGACCTTCACCTACACCTGCCGGATCCCGCGCAGCGCGTTCAACAACGCCGACGACCCGGCGACCGCAACCTCGGTGAATCCGGCGCGGCCGAGCCTCTACGGTCATGGTCTGCTGGGTAGCCAGGCCGAGGTCGGCGCCGGCAACGTCAGCGACATGGGCCAGGAAAACAACCTGGTGTTCTGCGCCACCGACTGGATCGGCATGGCGTCGGGGCGCAGCTCCGAAGACCCCACGTTCGGCGACGTGCCCAACGTCCTGACCATCCTGCTGGACGTGTCGAATTTCCCGACCCTGGCCGACCGCGTGCAGCAGGGCGTGCTGAATTTCGATTATCTCGGCCGCGCGATGATCGCTGCGGATGGTTTCTGCACCAACCCCGCGTTCCAGGACAGCAAGGGCCACTGCGTCATCGACCGCAGCCAGCTTTATTACGACGGTAATTCGCAGGGCGGCATCATCGGCGGTGTCGTCATCGCCACCTCGCCGGACATCCACTCCGGCGTGCTCGGCGTGCCCGGCATGAACTATTCGACGCTGCTGCAGCGCAGCGTCGATTTCGATACCTATGCTTCGGTGCTGTATGCCGCGTATGAATCGTCGCTCGATCAGCAACTGGTGCTGTCGCTGATGCAGATGCTGTGGGACCGTTCGGAAAACGACGGCTACGCGGCGCACCTGCGGGCCGGCAACAACTACCCGGGACTGCCGGCCAAGCGCGTGCTGCTGACGCCGGCGTTCGGCGATCACCAGGTCAGCATGTGGACCGCCGAGGTGATGGCCCGCACCATCGGTGCCGACGTGCACTGCCCGGCGGTTGTGGCCGGCACCGATGTGCAGCTTGGGCCGGCGGTGCAGGCGACCGGCGCCAATCCGGCGGTCGAGGCCGAGGCGAGGGTGCACCCGGATGTCGGCCGCCATCGGCGTCACCCGGACGACGAGCCTTACTACGGGCTGGCCTGCATCCCGACCGATTCACCCTACACCGGCAACGCCCTGGCGGTCTGGGACAGCGGCCCGACCGTCAAGGCCGACGGCAGCCCGAGCGTCAACGGCGTCGCGCCGCCGCCGATCGACAACCGTCCGCCGCGGCCGGAGCTGGGCTATGGCGCCGACCCGCACGAATTCCCGCGCAGTACGCTGGAGGACCGGGAGATGAAATCCAGCTTCCTGCGCCCGGACGGTTTCTTCAACGACACCTGCGGCGGCAAGCCCTGCGTCACGCGCGGCTTCGTGCCGGCCCCCTGATCCGCCGGGATCCGGGTTCGACGGAAACAGACCATCATGAAAATGAATCGCACACCTCGTCGCCGCTGGCTGTTCGCCGGATTGCCGCTGGCGCTGGTGGCCGTTGCCGCGTTCGCCGCCGCCAGCAGTTTCGAGCACCCGGCATCCAGCGACACCGCACAGCAGTTCGATCCCGCGAACGTGCAGCGGCAGGATACGCCGGTGGTGCCGGGCTACGATTGCGCCGAGCCGGATACGCTGCAGACGCAGAAGTGTTCGGACATCTACGACGAGCGCTTCGACCTGTTCGGGTTCGTCTCGGCACTGTCGCGTGCGACCGCGCTGTATCTCGACCCGTCTGACAGCACCCGCTTCGGCAAGCCGCAGATTTCCGGGTTCAATGCCGCCGGCGCGTGGAAAATCGAGCGCGGCAATCCGCAGGTGGTCATCGCCATCCTCGATACCGGTATCAAGTGGGATCGTTGCAGCCTGCGCGACCAGATTCACCTGAACACCGGCGAACTGCCGCTGCCCGAGGGCGCCGATGGCCAGACCGATCCGAAGGCCGGGCTCGGCGGCTTCGATCTCAACGGCAATGGTGCGGTCGATGTCGACGATTACGCCAACGATCCGCGCGTGCATCGCGCGTTCACCAGTTGCGGCAGCGCCGTCACCGGCTTCGACATCCTGCAGGCTTTCGGGCACTGCCAGATCGGCAATCACGCCGTGATGGCCTGTCCTGCCAGCGGCCGGTTCGACAACGACGGCAACGGCTATGCCAACGACATTGTTGGCTGGAATTTCTTCGACGACGACAACGATCCCACCGACCGCTCGAGCTATTTCCAGGCCCACAACCACGGCTCGGGCCGCGCCAGCGACGCCGTGGATGACGGCAGGAACGGCGACGACATCGGCGTCTGCCCGCATTGCCAGTTCATGCCGCTGCGCGTCTGGGACACCTTCGTCTCAGATGCCGACACCTTCGGCCTCGGCATGATGTACGCCGCGGACAACCATGTCAGCGTGATCGAGGGCGCCGACGGCGGCCTGTATCACCCGAGCTTCGCCGAGGCGGCGTCGCAATACGCCTACGAAAAGGGCCTGGTGCAGACCTATTCCGGCGACGACCTCAACACCGGCAATCACAACTACCCGGCCAACTACAACCACACCATGCTGATCCAGGGCACGGTGCCGGACAGCATCGGCCTGGGCGTCGACAACGCGCAGTTCCAGCAGGCCCAGTCGTTCATTTGCGGCACGCTGCTGGCCAATCTGCCGCCGACGCAGGGCGTATGCGTCGGCAGCAACGTGCCGGTCGGCACCTATTTCCGCGGCGCGAACACGACCCAGTACGGCGGCCACAGCTCGATCTCGATGGAAGGCGCCACAGGTTCGGTCAACACCGGCAAGGCCTCGGGCGCGGCCGGGCTGGTGATCAGTGCCGGGCTCGATTTCAATGTGCAGCCGCCGCTGTCGGCGGACGAGACGCGCGAAATCCTGGAGCAGACCGCCGAGGACGTGACCGCGCCCAATACGCTGGGTGTCGGCCTGCCGGATGCGGCGCAGCCGGGCTGGGACGTGCACTTCGGCTACGGCCGCGCCAATCTCGGCGCCGCGGTGCAGGCGGTCAAGGACGGCAATATCCCGCCCGAGGCCGCGATCGACACCCCGGACTGGTTCGCGCCGGTGATCGGCTCGACGGTGGAGATCACCGGCCTGGCGCGTGCGCGCAGGACCTCCGGCGGGGCGTTCCACTACAAGCTGGAATGGGGCGCGGGCCTGGCGCCCACCAACTGGACCACGGTCAAGGAAGGCGACACCAGCGGTACGCTCACCGACCTGGGCACGGTCGATCTCGCCGCGGTGCGTGCGGCACTGGCCACGTTTGTCGTGCCGCTGGACACCGGCGGGCCACTGTTTTCGCTGACCTCGCGCAATCCGTACCAGGACCAGTTCACGGTGCGCCTGACCGTCACCGACCCGGCGCATCCCGGCAATCTTCCGGGCGTCGATCGCAAGGTGCTGACCGCGATTCCGGATGGCCAGAACCTGGTCGCCGGGTATCCGAAACGGCTGGGTGCTGGCGGTGAAGCGCCGATCCGCTATGCCGACCTCAACGGCGACAACGTGCAGGAATTGGTGGTGCCGACCGAGGACGGCCTGATCCACGCCTACGAGCCGGACGGCAGCGAGCTGCCGGGCTGGCCGGCGGCGACCGGTGTGTTCCCGCGTGCGGCAGCGCACCCGGATGCGCCGGGCTTTGCCAGCGGTGCGGTGGCGATGCCGCTGGAGCCGCCGCGTGCGCCAACCATCGCCGATCTCGATGGCGACGGCATCCCCGAGATCATCACCGCGGCGGGTGTGCATGTGTACGTGTTCGAGCCCGATGGCCGTCCCCGTGCCGGGTTCCCGGTCGGGGATGATCCGGCGCTGTGCACGCCGGCGCTGGAAAGCCAGGAACTGCACCATCCCAAGTGCGGGTTCCTCGCTTCGGTGGCGGTGGCGCGGCTCGATGGCCCGGGCAAGCCGCTGTCGATCGTGGTGCCCTCGCTCGATGGCCATCTCTATGGCTGGCACGCGGACGGCACGCCGGTGTCGTGGTCGCCGCTGGCGCTGGTCGATCCGACCGTCGCACCCGCCAACCAGATGGTGGCCGAGTCGATCAACAATCCCGCCATCGGCGATCTCAACGGCGACGGCGTCGACGATATCGTCGTCGCCACCAACGAGACCTACGGCGGCAGCAGCATCCTGCCGCTGCCTTCGGGGGGCGATGTCTCGTTCATCGGCGGCCTGAGCACCAGCTATGCGCCGGTCTACGCGGTCGATGGCAAGACCGGCAAATTCCTGCCGGGCTGGCCGATCAAGATCAACGGCATCATCCAGGACGTGCTGCCGTTCATCGGGCCGGGGCAGGATCCGGTCATCGCCAGCATCGGCGGCAAGACCCAGATCATCGCCTCCGCCACCGGTACCGGCCTGGCGCCGGTGACCAGCAATCTGGCCACCTACAACACCGACGGCAGTGCCGGCACGAGCATGCAGCAGGCGGTACGCGGCGCGCTGTCGCAGTCGCTCGATGTCACGCCCGGCATCAACCTGTTCGAGTCGGCGGTGGTCGGGAATGTCGTCGGCAAGACCCTGGGAGCGCTGCTCAGCCCGCTGTCCGTGGTCAAGTACCAGGTCGGTGCGGCGCAGGCGGCAAACCTGCTGCTGGTCGGCCAGAATTTCCCGTACAGCCACATGATCGGGGCCTGGGATGCACAGACCGGCCTGTCGCTGCCGGCGTTCCCGGTGGTCACCGACGATTACCAGTTCCTGTCGAGCCCGACCATCGCCTCGGTCAATACCGCCAGCAGCGCCGAGCAGGTGGTCACGGGCACCGGACTGGGCCTGCTGCATGCCTATGACGGGCTGACCGGGCTCGATGCGCCGGGCTTCCCCAAGGTGACCGGCGGCTGGCTGTTCGCGCCGGCG
>DATMTG010000406.1:0-8414 GCA_035565075.1 Stenotrophobium sp. | reverse complement strand
CGGCTCAAGCGGGTGGCCCCGGCAGCACGTAGAACAGGATGGCGAAGAAGTGGAACACGGTGCCGCCGAGCACGAACACGTGCCAGATGGCGTGGTGGTAACGCAGCCGCTCCCAGACATAGAACGCGACGCCGCCGCTGTAGCTCAGCCCACCGACCAGCAGCAGGATCAGCCCGCCGGTGGGCAGCGCATGCAGCAAGGGCTTGATCGCGACGATCGCGCACCAGCCCATGCCCAGGTAGATGGCCAGCGACAGCTTTTCGAACCGGCCGGTGGCGAAGATCTTGAAGACGATACCCACCAGCGTCAGGCCCCAGGTGACGCCGAACAGGCTCCAGCCCCAGGGGCCGTGCAGGGTGATCAGGTTGAACGGCGTGTAGGTGCCGGCGATCAGCAGGTAGATCATCGAGTGGTCGATCGCGCGCAGGACGCGCTTGGCCGCAGGCTGCTGGATGCTGTGATAGAGCGTCGAGGCGGTGTACATCAGCACCATCGTCGCGCCGAAGATCGCCACGGCGGTCACCGCACGCGCATCGCCGTAGAGCGTCGCGCGGGCGGTCAGCACTGCCAGTCCGGCAATCGCCAGCAGCGCGCCGAGGCCGTGGGTGATGGCGTGCGCCAGTTCCTCGCCGAAGCTGTAGAGCTTTTCGCGAGTCTCTTCGATCAGGCCGGCGTGGTGTCCTGAACTGGGGTCTGTCGTGCTAATGGGCTTGCTCCACCTTGAGCAGGGTGCCGTCGGCGTCGACCACGCGCACCCGGCTGCCGGCCGGCAGGTCGGGACCGGTGATACGCCACTGGCTGTCGTCCACGTGCAGCTTGCCGGAGCCGTTGACGATGGCCTCGCCGAGCGTGAACACGCGGCCGACGTAGGAATGGCCGCGGCGGTTGAGCGTCGGCTTGTCGCTCACCGGCACTTTCTTATAGCGGCGATAGAGGAAAAACGTCACCACCGACAGCACGCCGAACAAGACGAACTCCGGTTGCCAGCCCAACGACGGCACCAGCCACGACAGCGCGCCGACCGCGAACGCCGACACGCCCATCCACAGGAAAATCGCGCCGGGCATGAACGCCTCCAGCGTCAGCAGCACCAGCCCGGCGATCCACCAGTGCCAGTAAACGATGTCTGCGAAATCCATGACGTCTCCCGCCCGGTTACTTGGCCTGCGGCACGCCGGCTTTTTTCGCCAGTTCGGCGATGCCGCCCAGTGCGCCGATGACGTTGCCGGCTTCCAGCGGCATCAGCACCAGTTTTTCGTTGGGGCTGGTGGCGATCCGACCGAGTGCGTCGATGTACTTGGTGGCGACGAAATAGTTGATCGCCTGGATGTCGCCCTTGGCGATGGCCTGCGACACCATCATCGTCGCCTTGGCTTCAGCCTCGGCCTGGCGCTCGCGCGCCTCGGCGTCGCGGAACGCGGCCTCGCGACGGCCTTCGGCATCGAGGATCGCCTGCTGCTTCTCGGCCTCGGCGCGCAGGATCTGCGCCTGGCGGTCGCCTTCGGCCTTGAGCACTTCCGACTGCTTCATGCCCTCGGCCTCAAGAATCGCGGCGCGCTTGTCGCGCTCGGCCTTCATCTGCCGGCCCATGCTGGCGACGATATCGGCGGGCGGGCGAATGTCCTTGATCTCGATGCGCGTGACCTTCACGCCCCAGGGAGTGGTGGCGCCATCGACCACGGTCAACAAGCGGGTATTGATGTGGTCGCGCTGCGACAGCAGTTCGTCCAGATCCATCGAGCCCATCACTGTGCGCAGGTTGGTCATGGTCAGCTGCATGATCGCGAATTCCAGGCGCTGTACTTCATATGCGGCCTTGGCCGCGTCGAGCACCTGATAGAACACCACGCCGTCGACGCCGACCATAGCGTTGTCCTTGGTGATGATTTCCTGCGACGGCACGTCCAGCACCTGCTCCATCAGCGACAGGCGGCGACCGATGCTGTCGACGTAGGGCACCATCCAGTGCAGGCCGGGCGTGAACGTCGCGCGGTACTTGCCGAAGCGCTCGATCGTGTACTCCATGCCCTGGGTGACGATGACGATGCCTTTCCAGAGCGTGACGATGACGAACACGATGAATGCGATGAACAGGATATTGCCGATACCGGCCATGGGGAGACTCCTTTGGTATGGGGCATTGTAGCGCCAGTGCCGGACCAGCACAGGCGCGCGGTAACGCTACGCTGCGTCCTTGGCCAGGGTCTCGGCGGCAATGCTGCGGATGCGCTCGACCATGGAGTAAAACCCGTTGCGGCGATTCATGGTGATGTGATTTTCCAGGCCCAGACGCGAAAAGACCGAGGCGATGTCGAGGGCCAGGATCTCCTTCGGCTCGCGTCCCGAACAGAGCATGAACAGCAAGGCAATCAGGCCCTTGACCAGATGCGAGTCGGAATCGCCCTGGAACTCGAGCACCTGCGGCGGCCCCGGATTCACCCGATGCGTCATCCACACCTGCGACATGCAGCCGCGCACCTTGTTGGCCTCGACATGCGCATCCTCGGCCAGTTCCGGCAGCTTGCGGCCCAGATCGATGATGTAGCGGTAGCGATCTTCCCAATCCCCGAGCAGCTCGAAGTTTTCGACCAGTGTTTCGATGTCCATGCCCGGTATTGTAGAGGCTGGCAGGGGCCGACGCAGTTCTGCCGGTCAGTCGAAAACAGGAGAACTGCAGTCAATGTTGGTGGCTGCTCACTCGTCGTCCCCCTGCACGCCCGCTCCCGCACCCGCCTCGCTTCGCTCAGACGCCGTGTCGCGGGAAGGTGCCGACACGGTGCCTGCCCGTAGGGCAGTGGGTGCGGGAGGCAGCTGAGGCCCGTGACAAACTGTACAGTCGGCCCCTGCACGCCCGCTCCCGCACCCACCTCGCTTCGCTCAGACGCCGTGTCGCGGGCGTATACTTCGCCCCCGAATTTATGAGGTGATTTCGTGACCCGTCCTTCAGGCCGCAGGCCCGACCAGCTCCGCCCCGTCACCATCCAGCGCCATTACACGCGTCATGCCGAAGGCTCGGTGCTGGTGAGTTTCGGCGACACCCGCGTGCTGTGCACCGCCAGCGTCGAGGAGCGCGGCCCGGCCTGGAAAAAGGACGGCGGCTGGGTCACCGCCGAGTACGGCATGCTGCCGCGCGCGACCCACAGCCGCAGCCGCCGCGAAAGCGCGCAAGGCAAGCAGACCGGCCGCACCCAGGAGATCCAGCGCCTGATCGGCCGCAGCCTGCGCGCCGCGGTCGATCTCAACGCGCTCGGCACCGCCACCATCACGCTGGACTGCGACGTGCTGCAGGCCGACGGCGGCACCCGCACCGCCGCCATCACCGGCGCGTATGTGGCGATGGTCGATGCCGTTGCAGCGCTGAAGAAATCGGGCAAGATCAAGGGCGCCCCGATCCACGGACAGGTCGCGGCGATCAGCGTCGGCATCTATCGCGGCGTGCCGGTGCTGGACCTGGACTACGCCGAGGACTCCGATTGCGAATGCGACATGAACATCGTCATGAACGAGGCCGGTGGCTTCATCGAAGTGCAGGGCACGGCCGAAGGCCACGCCTTCCGCCGCGATGAACTCAACCAGCTGCTGGATCTGGCCGGTGCCGGCATCCTGCAGCTGCAGCAGGCGCAACGCGAGGCACTGGGGACATGAAAACCGAAGTCGTACTGGCCAGCCGCAACGAACACAAACTGGCCGAGATCAAGGCGCTGCTGGCGCCGCTCGGCTGGAACCTGCGGCTGCTGTCCGACTTCGACCACGGCGCTGCCGAGGAAACCGCGCCCACGTTCGTCGAAAACGCGCTGCTCAAGGCGCGTTATGCCGCGCAGGTCTCCGGCCTGCCGGCCATCGCCGACGACTCCGGCCTTGAAGTCGAGGCCCTAGATGGCGCACCCGGCGTGCTCTCCGCACGCTACGCCGGCGAGACCGCCAGCGACCTGGAAAACAACCAGAAGCTGCTGCACGCGCTCAAGAACGTGCCCGACGGCAAGCGCGCCGCGCGCTTCGTCGCGATCATGGTCTACATCCGCAACGCCAGCGATGCGACACCGATCATCGCGCAGGGCAGCTGGCGCGGAACGATCCTGCACAACCCGCGCGGCAGCAACGGCTTCGGCTACGATCCGCTATTCCATGTCGTCGAGCAGAAATGCTCGGCAGCGGAGCTCGATGCCGCCGTGAAGAACAGGATCAGCCACCGCGCACGCGCCGCCAAGCACCTCTACTCATCCTTGCATGACACCGGCATCCACGGCTGATTTGACGCCACTCTCGCTGTACCTGCATTTCCCGTGGTGCGTGCGCAAGTGCCCGTACTGCGACTTCAACTCCCATGCGCTGCGCGGCGAGATTCCCGAGGACGAATACATCGCGGCGCTGCTTCGCGACCTCGATTTCGAACTATCGTCTTTCGCGGATGCGCGGCCGCTGGCCAGCATCTTCATGGGCGGCGGCACGCCGAGCCTGTTCTCCGGCCGCGCCATCACCCGCCTGCTGGAGGAAACCGCCAGACGCCTGCACTTCGCATCCGACATCGAAATCACCCTCGAGGCCAACCCCGGCACCGTCGACGAGGCGCATTTCACCGCCTACCGGGCCGCGGGCGTCAACCGCCTGTCGATCGGCATTCAGAGCCTCAACGGCGCGCAGCTCAAGGCGCTGGGGCGCATCCACGATCCGCTGCAGGCCAGACACGCCGTCGATGTGGCGCGCCGCGCCGGTTTCGACAATCTCAATCTCGACCTCATGTACGCACTGCCGCAGCAGACGCTGGCCGAGGCCGAAGCCGACATCCGCAGCGCTTGCGCGCTGGCGCCCGAGCATCTCTCGTACTACCAGCTGACGCTGGAGCCGAATACCGAGTTTCACGCCAGGCCGCCGCCGCTACCCGAAGACGATCTTGCGTGGGCCATGCAAGAGCAGGGACAGGCCCTTCTTGCCGATCACGGCTACGCGCAATACGAAGTCTCGGCCTACGCCCGGCCCGGACGCCGCTGCCGGCACAATCTCAATTACTGGCAGTTCGGCGACTATCTGGGCATCGGCGCCGGCGCGCACGGCAAGCTCAGTCACGCCGGCGGCATCGTTCGCCGCGCCCGGCAGAAGCATCCCCGGCTGTACCTCGACACTGCCGGCACCGCAGCCAGCATGCAGGAGCAACACACGATCCCCGCGGCCGACCTGCCGTTCGAATACACCATGAATGCCCTGCGGCTCAACGAAGGCTTCGAACTGAGCGATTTTGTCCGCTGCACGAGCCTGCCCGCCTCGACCCTTGCGCCAGCTCTGGACCAGGCGCGGCAGCGCGGCTTGATCGAAACACACGTCGACAACATCCGCGCCAGCAAACACGGCCGCGCCTTCCTCAACGACCTGATCGAGCTGTTCCTGCCCTGATCGAAGGCGTATCCGCACGGTCGCCCCGGTACAAAGGGTCGGGCTTGCGTAAAAGCCCCCTGATTCATTAAAATGCGCGCCCTTTTCAGGTTTCCCCCGAGATTCGCCATGAAAGCCGATATCCATCCGAGCTACGCCGAGATCACCGTCAAGTGCAGCTGCGGCAACACTTTCAAGACCCGCTCGACCGCCAGCCACGATCTGTCGCTCGACGTCTGCAGCGAATGCCACCCGTTCTACACCGGCAAGCAGAAGACTGCCGACGTTGGCGGCCGCGTCGACAAGTTCAACAAGCGCTACACCAAGGGCGCCGGCGCCTGAGCGGCACACCGCCCACAGGTTTTCCCGCAAGGCCGCCGCAAGGCGGCCTTGCCGTTTACGGCGATCGCGTACCCAGGCAGAAGGCACTGCGCACACCCCATGAATGACCAACTGAAACAATCCGCACTCGACTACCACGAGTTTCCGCACCCCGGAAAACTCGGCATCAACATCACCAAGCCTTTCAGCACGCCGGAAGAACTCTCGCTGGCGTATACGCCCGGCGTCGCCGAGCCGGTGCTGGCGATCCAGGCCAACCCGGAAGACGCCTATCGCTACACCGCCAAGGGCAACCTGGTTGCGGTGATCTCCAACGGCACCGCGGTCCTCGGCCTGGGCGACTGCGGCGCGCTGGCCGGCAAACCGGTGATGGAAGGCAAGGCCGTGCTGTTCAAGAAATTCGCCGATATCGACGTGTTCGACATCGAGGTCGACACCCGCGAGCCGCGTGCGTTCATCGATACGGTAGCGCGCATCGCGCCGACTTTCGGCGGAATCAATCTCGAGGACATCGCCGCGCCCTCGTGCTTCGAGATCGAGGCCGAACTGATCCGGCGCTGCGACATCCCGGTATTCCACGACGACCAGCACGGCACCGCCATCGTGCTCTGCGCCGGCCTGCTCAACGCGCTGGAGATGCAGGGCAAGTCCATCGAGGACGCCCGCATCGTCTGCCTGGGCGCCGGTGCCGCCGGCATCGCCTCGATGCGCTTGGCGATGGAACTCGGCGCCAAGAAGGAAAACATGCTGCTGGTGGACCGCAAGGGCGTGATCTCCACCGGCCGCGAGGACTACCCGACGCTCAATCCCGAGAAACGCGAATTCGCGCTGTCGCCGACCGAACGCCGCACCCTGGCCGGCGCATTGGCCGGCGCGGACGTCTTCATCGGCGTCTCCGGCCCCGGCCTGATGAAACCGGAATGGCTGATGCTGATGGCGGAAAAGCCGATCGTCTTCGCGCTGTCCAACCCGACTCCGGAAATCCTGCCTGAAGAGGCCCTGGGGGTGCGCAAGGACCTGATCATGGCCACGGGCCGCAGCGACTATCCCAACCAGGTCAATAACGTCCTGTGCTTTCCGTTCATCTTCCGCGGGGCACTGGACGTCCGGGCAAAAAGCATCAACAGCGCCATGAAAACCGCAGCAGTCCGCGCCATCGCCGACCTGGCCCGATCGCCAGTTCCACCGGAAATGCTGGCGGCCTACCGCAAAAAGTCGTTATCCTTCGGGCCGGAATACATCATTCCAAAACCGTTGGACCCGCGCCTGCGTGATGTCGTCGCGCCGGCGGTGGCTCGTGCTGCAATCGCCAGTGGTGTCGCCCGGCTGCCTTACCCGGCGCACTACCCCGTTTAAGATGGAGTTAGAAATGAGCAACGCAAACTACAGCCTCGTCAACGATGACACTGGTGAAAAAATCGACCTGCCCGCCGTCACCGGCACGCTCGGCGAGCCCGGCCTCGATGTCGGCAAGGTGCACGGCAAGCTCGGCGTCTTCACCTACGACCCCGGTTTCACCTCGACCTGCTCGACCAAGAGCGCAATCACCTACATCGACGGCGACAAGGGCATCCTCCTGTACCGCGGCTACCCGGTCAGCCAGCTGGCCGAGCACAGCTCGTTCATCGAGGTTGCCTACCTGATTCTCAACGGCGAACTGCCGAACAAGGCGCAACTCGAGAAGTTCGACCAGAACATCCGCAAGCACACGATGATCAACGAAGGGCTCAAGCGCTTCTTCGACGGCTTCCACTACGACGCCCATCCGATGGCGATGCTCACCGGCGTGGTCGGCTCGCTGTCGGGCTTCTATCACGACACCACCAACAACAAGGACCCGCGCCACCGCGAGATCTTCGCGCACCGCATGATCGCGAAAATCCCGACCATCGCCGCCGCGGCCTACAAGAAATTCTACGGCCAGCCGTTCATGTACCCGCAGAACCACATGGACTACTGCTCCAACCTGCTGCACATGATGTTCGCGGTGCCGGCCGAGCCGTACCACATCGATCCGGTCGCGGCCAAGGCGCTGGATGTGCTGTTCATCCTGCACGCCGACCACGAGCAGAACGCCTCGACCTCAACGGTGCGCATGGCCGGCTCGACCGGCTGCAATCCCTACGCCGCAATGGCCTCCGGCATCGCCGCACTGTGGGGCCCGGCGCACGGCGGCGCCAACGAGGCGGTGCTGAAGATGCTCACCGAGATCGGCGACGTCAAGCAGGTTCCCGGCTTCATGGCCAAGGTCAAGGACAAGAACAGCGGCGTGCGCCTGATGGGCTTCGGCCATCGCGTGTACAAGAACTTCGACCCGCGCGCGACCATCATCCGCGAACAGTGCCACAAGGTGCTCAAGCATCTGGGCAAGGAGAACGACCCGCTGCTGGAACTGGCGCTCAAGCTCGAGGAAATCGCGCTGTCCGACGACTACTTCAAGGAACGCAAGCTGTACCCGAACGTCGATTTCTACTCCGGCATCATCTACAAGGCGATCGGCATCCCGGTCAACATGTTCACCCCGATGTTCGCCGTCGCCCGCACCGTCGGCTGGGTCGCTCACTGGATCGAGATGGTCTCCGACCCCGGCATGCGCATCGCCCGCCCGCGTCAGGTTTACACCGGCGCCGCCGAGCGCAACGTCCCGCCGATGGCCAAGCGCTGAAGGACTCGCGCGGCCAGTCCAGTTTGTTGCAAGAACTGGC
>DATMTG010000405.1:0-5390 GCA_035565075.1 Stenotrophobium sp. | reverse complement strand
CCGCCGGTCGCTGCTGACGGGATCAGGCAACGCGCTCACTGGCAGGTTTTTTACGCAATCGCAGGAATGCGCCGTCCTCTCCGGCTTATTCATCGTTAGAATAAGCGCAGATTTCAGGAGAGGATGGACATGAGCGATAGTTATGATGTCGTGGTCATTGGCGGCGGCCCTGGCGGTTACCCTTGCGCCATTCGTGCGGCACAGCTGGGGTTCAAGACCGCCTGCATCGACAGCTGGCTGAACCGCGACAACACCCCGGCTTTCGGCGGCACCTGTCTCAATGCCGGCTGCATCCCGTCGAAAGCCCTGCTCGAATCCTCCGAGAATTACCATCGTGCGCTGCATGAGTTCGATGCGCACGGCATCGTCGTCAAGGGCGCGAGCTTCGACCTCGCCAGGATGCAGGCGCGCAAGCAGTCCGTCAGCCGCAGCCTGACTTCGGGCATCAAGACGCTGTTCAAGGCCAATGGCGTCACCGGGCTGGAAGGCTTCGGCAAGCTGCTCGGCAACGGCCAGGTCGAGTTCAAGTCGCACGATGGCGAAACCCGGACCCTGTCCGCAAAACACATCGTGATCGCCACTGGTTCGGAACCGGTCAACCTGAAGAAAATTGCGCCCTTCGATGGCGACCGGATCGTCGACTCCTGGGGCGCGCTGGATTTCACCGAAGTCCCCAAGCGCCTGGGCATCATCGGCGCTGGCGTCATCGGCGTGGAACTGGGCAGCGTCTGGAGCCGCCTGGGTGCGAAAACCGTCATCCTCGAAGCACTGCCCACATTCCTGCCGATGGTGGATGCGGCGGTTTCGCGCGACGCGCAGCGCCAGTTGACCAAGCAGGGTCTGGATATCCGCCTTGGTGCCAAGGTGCTGTCGGCCAAGGCGGGCAAATCCGGCGTCAAGGTGGAATACGAGGCCGACGGCGAAAAGAAAACCGAGGAGTTCGACAAGCTGATCGTCGCGGTCGGCCGTCGTCCATACACCCAGGGGCTCAATGCCGAGGCCGTGGGCGTGCAGATCGATGAGCGCGGGTTTGTCAAAGTGGATACGCATGATTACAAGACCAGCGTTCCGGGCATCTATGCCGTGGGCGATGTCATCGGCGGCGCCATGCTGGCGCACAAGGGCATCGAGGAAGGCGTCGCGCTGGCGGAGCAGTTGGCCGGTCATCACACGCAGGTCAATTACAACGTGGTGCCGGCGGTGATCTATACCGCCCCGGAAATCGCCTGGGTGGGATTGTCGGAGGAGCAGGCCAAGGCCAAGGGCCATGAGGTCAAGGTGGGCAGCGGTCCGTTTGCGGCGTCGGGTCGCGCCAAGGCGATGGAGCAGGCGGCGGGTACGATCAAGATCATCGCCGACGCCAAGTCGGACCGCATCCTCGGCGTGCACATGTGCGGCCCCTATGTGTCGGAGTTGCTTGCGGAAGCGGTGCTGGGCATGGAATTCGCTGCGACCTGCGAGGATGTCGCCCTGACCATGCACGCGCATCCATCCCTGTCGGAGACCTTCCACGAGGCGGTGCTGTCGGTCGATGGACGCGCCATCCACGCCGTCAATAAAGTGAAGAAATAAAGTATAATAAATACACAAGACAACATATTTGCATAGGTGGATTCGATGAAAAAATTCCATGCAGTCCTGGCCTTGAGCCTGGGCCTGATTGCGTTGCCTTCGCATGCCGAAGTCCTGGACGTGAATATCAGCAGCAATGCGGTGGCCGGCGATTTTTCAGGCCCGGTGGCGCGTGTCCTGCCGGGAACCGTGGGCCAGTACGATTTCGGCCTGATTTCGCGTCCGCATCACGACAACGGCCTGTTTCAGGCACACGGCGGGCTGTTGCTCACCGGAGATGCCGGCGCCCAGAGTCTCGATCTGACCGTCGGACTCGGGGCCCGTCTGATTTATACCTCGGTGGCGCATGAGCGCGGCGGCGCCGTGGCGCCCGGCGCCCAGTTTGAAGCGCGCCTGCCGCAATTCAACCGGCTGGGTCTGTCCGGATACACCTATTACGCGCCCCGGATCACCACCATCCACAGCCTCAACCGCTACTGGGAAAATGCGCTGTCGCTGGAGTATGAAGTGATCCGTGGCGGCAACCTCTACGTCGGCTATCGCAACGTGCACGTCAACGTGGATAACGCCGGCTCCTTCAGCGCCGACAACGGATTCCACGCCGGTTTCCGTCTGAAATTCTAAGCAACCCCCGGATCGCGGTGACAGGAACATGGGCAGAGGTCCAAGCATCGAAGGCCGCAAGAATGCCGAGGACAGCCGGCGCGGCAAACTCTTCACCAAGCTGATTCGCGAAATCACGGTAGCCACCCGCCAGGGCGGCAGCGATCCGCGCACCAACTCGCGCCTGCGCCTGTGCATGGACAAGGCGCTGGCCGCGAACATGAGCAAGGACACGCTGGAACGCGCGATCAAGCGCGGCTCGGGTGAAGCCGGTGCGGACCAGTTGGAAGAAATCCGCTACGAAGGCTATGCGCCCGGCGGCGTTGCCATTCTGGTCGACTGCCTGACCGATAACTCCACGCGCACCGTGGCCGATGTACGGCACGCGTTCTCCAAGAACGGCGGCCATCTGGGGGCATCGGGTTCGGTGGCCTACCTGTTCCAGCGGCTCGGGCACATCGTCTTTGACATCAGCGGGAACCCCGTGCTGGAAGAGAAGATCATGGAGGCGGCGCTGGAAGCCGGAGCGGACGATATCGTGACGGACAGGGGCCGCACCGAAGTCCTGAGCACGCCGGAAAATTTCGAGGCGCTGAAAAACGCCCTTGCGTCGGCAGGGCTTGAACCCGAGCAGGCCGATATTTCCATGCGCCCGGCGACCCGCGTCGGCGTGACCGGCGAAACCGCCGAAGCCGTCGCCGCCCTGATCGAGTGGCTGGAGGATATGGACGACGTGCAGAACGTATACAGCAACGCGGACCTGGGCGCGGCTTGAGCCTGATCCTCGGAATCGATCCTGGCTCGCGCTATACCGGCTACGGGATCATCGAGTGCACCTCGGGGAAGAGCCGGCATGTCGTCAGCGGCCGCCTCAACGTCGCTGTCGGCACCATGCCCGAGCGTCTGCTCAAGATTTTCGATGGCCTTGCCGGATTGATTCGCGAATACCGGCCGCAGGAAGTGGCGATCGAGGAGACCTTCGTCAACCGCGTCAATGCCGCCAGCGCACTGGTGCTCGGACAGGCGCGCGGTACGGCTATCTGTGCCGCCGCACAAGCGGGTCTGACCGTCGCCGAATATGCGGCGACACAGGTCAAGCTGGCCATCGTCGGCAGCGGTCGCGCGGAAAAAGCCCAGGTCGAGCACATGGTCAGGATCCTGTTGAACCTGCGCACGCCCCTTGCGGCGGATGCGGCCGACGCGCTGGCGGTTGCGCTGACGCACGCGCATGTGCGTTCCACTAAGATGCGCACAGGAATCTCCCTCAACAAGGCGTGGGGCTGACATGATCGGCCGCATCACCGGAAAGCTGGTCTCGAAGCAGCCGCCGCAGCTGCTGGTGGATGTGATGGGCGTGGGCTACGAGCTGGAAGCGCCGATGTCCACGTTCTATCGCCTGCCGGCGACCGGCGAGAGCGTGACGCTGCTGACCCATCTGAGCATTCGTGAGGATGCGCATGTGCTGTTCGGCTTTTACACGCTCGCAGAGAAGAGCCTGTTCCGTGAGCTGATCAGGGTTTCCGGCATCGGTCCCAAGTCCGCGCTGGGCATCATCTCCGGGATCAGCGTCGAAGATTTCTGGGGCACCGTGCGCTCGGGTGAGACCGGGCGCCTGGTCAAGGTCCCCGGCATCGGCAAGAAGACCGCCGAGCGCTTGTTGATCGAGATGCGCGACAAGGCGGGCGCCAGTGAAACGCCCGGCCATCGAAATGTCGTGCAGCCCGTTGCGCCGCCTTTGCAGGAAGCGCGTTCTGCGCTCAATGCGCTCGGCTACAAACCCGCCGAAGTGCAGCGCTTCACCGAGGCGGTGTACCAGGATGGCATGAGTACCGAGCAGATCATCCATGAGGCGCTCAAGCGGGCAGTGCGATGACCGAACCCGAACGCATCATGACCGCCAAGGCGGGCGCCGACGAAGAGCGCATCGAGCGCGCCATCCGTCCGCATACCCTGGCCGATTATGTCGGCCAGCCTGCGGTGCGCGAGCAGATGGGCATCGCCATCGAGGCCGCCCGCCGCCGTTCGGAAGCGCTGGATCATGTCCTGATATTCGGACCACCGGGCCTGGGCAAAACCACGCTTGCTCATATCCTCGCGCAGGAGATGGGCGTGAACCTGCGCCAGACTTCCGGACCCGTGCTGGAGCGTGCCGGTGATCTGGCGGCGCTGCTGACCAATCTCGAGCCGCACGACATCCTGTTCGTCGATGAGATACACCGCCTGTCGCCCGTCGTTGAAGAAGTGCTGTATCCGGCGATGGAGGATTACCAGCTCGACATCATGATCGGTGAAGGCCCGGCTGCGCGCTCAATCCGGCTCGACCTGCCGCCATTCACGCTGGTGGGCGCGACCACGCGCGCCGGCGCGCTGACCAGTCCGCTGCGGGACCGGTTCGGCATCGTGCAACGCCTGGAGTTTTATTCGACCGCGGACCTGGCCAGCATCATCACGCGGTCAGCGGGGATACTGAACACGTCGATGGAGCCGCAGGGTGCGCAGGAGATTGCGCGCCGCTCGCGCGGAACGCCGCGCATCGCCAATCGGCTGCTGCGGCGCGTGCGCGATTATGCCGAGGTGCGGGGGCAGGGCGTCATCAGCGAGGTCATTGCCGGGCAGGCACTGAAGATGCTCGACGTCGATGCCAACGGCTTCGACCTGATGGACCGCAAGCTGCTGATGGCGCTGATCGAGCGTTACGACGGCGGGCCCGCGGGCATCGACAACCTGGCTGCGGCCATCGGCGAGTCGCGCGACACCATCGAGGATGTGATCGAACCATACCTGATGCAGCAGGGTTACCTCATGCGCACGCCGCGTGGCCGCATGGCCGGCAAGCTGGCGTACCAGCATTACGGCATCAAGATGCCCGACAAGCTCAATTCGCCGGACCTGTTCCAGTCCTGAGCCCTAGCGAATCCATGTCCGAGTTCGCAATGCCGCTGCGGGTTTACTACGAAGACACCGATGTCAGCGGTGTCGTCTACCACGCCAATTACCTGAAGTTCTTCGAACGTGCGCGCACGGAGTGGTTGCGGCAGTTCGGAATTTCGCAGGAGGTGCTGCGCGAACGGCACGGCATCGCGTTTACCGTGGCCAACATGCAGATCGATTTTCTGGCGCCGGCCAGGCTCGACGACGCGCTGCAAGTCACCGTCGATCTGCACAAGCGCAAGCGTGCGAGTCTCGAGTTCAGGCAGAATATACGGATTGCCGTG
>DATMTG010000404.1:0-9426 GCA_035565075.1 Stenotrophobium sp. | reverse complement strand
ACCCTGCCGCTGCAGGCAGGGTTGGCGAACATATAACAGCCGGATGCCGATCCAGCTCCGGTAACTTGCGAGAGGGGATCACGATGCGTGGAATCAGGTCTGCATGCGGCGGCAACATCCGGTTTCTTGTGGCGCTGCTGTGCGCCGGGCTGCTGGCCGGCTGCGGCAGCAGCACCGCGCCCACGCTGGTGAACGGCAACGCGGGCGGCAGCAATGGCAACGGCAGCAGTGGGGCATCGGCGGTCAGGGTGCTGTCGAACCGTGCCGACCTGATCAGTGGCGGCGATGCGCTGGTGCAGGTGGTGCTGCCGGATGGCGCGCCCGCCGGTGCTACGACGGTCGATCTCAACGGCGTCGATGTCACCCATGATTTTTCCAGCGCCAGCGACGGACGCTACATGGGGCTGGTCAGCGGACTGGTGCCGGGCAGCAACCAGATCGTCGCGCACCTGCCGGGTGGCGACAGCAGCGTTACCCTGATCGACCACGACAACGGCGGTCCGGTGATCTCCGGTCCGCAGCTCGAACCCTGGGTCTGCCAGCAGGGCGCGACGGACGCCAAGTGCAACCAGCCGGTGAGCTACAGCTACGTCTACCTGTCCACCGATCCGACCAAGAGTGGGTTCCAGGCCTACGATCCGGCGCATCCGGCCACCGACGTCGCCAGCACCACCACCGACAATGGCACCACCGTGCCGTTCATCGTGCGGATCGAGACCGGTTACCAGGATCGCGACCAGTACAAGATCGCCGCGCTCTACCAGCCGGGCAAGCCGTGGACGGCGAACGTCCCGCAGCCGCAGTTCAACCACAAGCTGCTGATCACGCACGGCGTCAGCTGCGGCGTGGATCACACCACCGGCAACGCGCCCAGCGTCACCAGCTATGCGCCGGCCAACCTGGTCAGCATCACCGGCGGCAGCCTGCCGGTGACGCCGCCGACGGCGGTGTTCGCCGACAGCGCGCAGTACGCGCTCGGCAAGGGTTTCGCGGTGATGTCGACGGCGCTGGATTACAGCGGCCACAACTGCAACCTGCCGCTGCAGGCCGAGTCGCTGATCATGGCCAAGGAACATCTGATCGAGCAGTACGGTACGCTGCGCTACACCATCGGCACCGGCTGCTCCGGCGGCTCGCTGGCACAGCAGTGGATCGCCAATGCCTACCCGGGCATCTACCAGGGCATCCTGCCGACCTGCTCGTTCCCGGATGCCTGGGGCACGGCGACGCAATTCGCCGACTACCACCTGACGCTGGCGTATTTCCTCGATCCGTCGAAGTGGGGCAGCGGTGTGGTCTGGTCACCCACGCAGATGTCGGACGTGCAGGGGCACCTCACCATCGTCAATTCCGAAGTCAGCGAGCAAGCGCAGTTCCATGTGGCGGTGCCGACGGATCCTTGCGCGGGCGTCACCGTCGCGCAGCGTTACGATCCCAAGACCAATCCCGGCGGCGTGCGCTGCGATATCCAGGACGCCGCGATCAACATCTTCGGGCCGCGTCCCGAGGCGATCTGGAGCGACATGGAAAAGACCGTCGGCCACGGCTTTGCCGGCTTCCCGGTCGACAACGTCGGCGTGCAGTACGGCTTGCAGGTGCTGCAACTGGGCACGATCACGCCGGCGCAGTTCATCGATCTGAACCAGAAGATCGGCGGCCTCGACGTCGACACCAACCCGACCCCGACGCGCACGCCCGCGGTCGAGCCGGCGCTGGCCAACGCCTATCGCAGCGGCATGATCAACGAAGGCAACAACATGAACCAGGTCGCGATCATCGACTGCCGCGGGCCCGATCCCGGTGCGTTCCACGACGCCTACCGCGCGTTCGCCATGCGCGCACGGCTGGACCGCGAGAACGGCACCCACGCCAACCAGCTGATCTGGGAAGGCCCGATTCCGATCGTGGCCGATGCACAGTGCAACCAGACCAGCCTGATCGCGATGGACCGCTGGATGTCGGCGATCGAAAAGGACACCAGCAGCAAGCCGCTGGCCCAGAAGATCATCGCCGACAAGCCCGCCGACCTCGGCGACCAATGCTGGAGCGGTGTCGGCGTCAAGCTCTCCGACGGACTATGCCCGGGCATCAACACGCCGGTGGCCGGCGCGCCGGCCCTCAGCGTCGGGGTCGTGCCGATCTACGCCACGCCGCGCATGATTGCCGGCGATGCCATCAGCACCGACACCAACAAGTGCCAGCTCAAGCCGCTCAACCGCAGCGACAAGTACGGCCCGCTGGGCTTTACCGACGCACAGTGGGCGCAGATGCAGCAGATTTTCCCGGACGGGGTCTGCGACTACTCCAAGCCGGGCGTGAGCCAGCAGCCGACGATTCCCTGGCAGACCTATCAGAACGCCGACGGCAGCGTGATTTACGGCGGCACGCCGCTGCCGCCCGCGCCGGCGAATTCCGGCGGCGGCTGGGCCGGCCCGGCGTTCGAGGTCTTCTCGCCGGGGACGTGAAGCTTTGACAGATGGACCCGGCGGCCGCGCAAGGGGCCGCTGGGACTTGCCCGCATGCGTACAGCGATGTGTCCTTCACCAGCCCGAGGAGCGGATCATGAAGTTTTCCTACAAGCAGACCTTTCCGGCCAAGTCCGACGCGGTGCTCGCGATGTTCTGCAATCCGGCGTACCACGAAAAGCTGCAGAAAGCGCTCGGTGCCAGCGACTACCGGCAGCTGGAGCACAGCGATGACGGCAAGCTGTTCCGCATCAAGTGCGCCTACCAGGTCAGGTCGGACGTGCCGCTGCCGGGCTTCGCCAAGAAAATTCTCGGCGAGACTTCGAGTGTGACGCAGGAGGAATACTGGGACCGCGGCAGCAAGACCGGCGAGGTGATCGTCCAGGTCAAGGGTCTGCCGGCGAGCACCCGCTGCGCGACTTCGCTCAAGGATGCCGGCACCGGCTGCAGCAAGAATTTCGACTGGGAAGTCAGCGTCAAGATTCCGCTGGTCGGCGGCAAGATCGAGCAGTTGATCACCGACGACATCAGGAAGAAGAATCCCGTCGACGAGGCCGCGACGCGCAAGCTGCTCAAGGAGTTCTGAGCGGAGACCCTCAGCCCGGCAGCCGCAGCGACAGCAGCAGCGCCGAGAAATAGCCCAGGCCGGCGGCGGCCACGAGACTGGCCGCAGCCTGCCAGCGCAGCCGCCGTGCCTGCGCCGCCTGCGACAGCGTCGAGATGATGAACGGCCGGTGGTCGCGCGGTTTGCTGAGCACGTGCAGGTCCGGGTTGATGGCGTTCTGCACGGCCTGCTGGCGCACTTCTTCCAGGGCTGCGCGGCGTGCGGCTTCCCATTCCTGCATGTCGATCTGGCCATCGCCGTTGCTGTCGAAGCGCTTCAGCAGCTGTGCCTGGTCGCGCTTCCATTCGGCCAGCAGGGCGCGGGCGTCGTCGCTTTCATCGAACGCCCGTTCGGCGCCCTGGGTGCGGAACCAGCCCAGCGCATACAGCACGTCGCCGATGCGGATCAGCTGCTCGCGATAGCGGTAATTGCCGAAGCTGATCCAGCTGCCGTCCGGGCCGCGGCCCGGTTTCGGCGTCGGCCCGCGCCATCTGCGGGTGACGCTGGGCCGGATGCTGGCGTGATCCGGGTCGATGATGCAGTCGCCGGTGGTATCGGACAGCAGGAACAGGTCGTCGGAAGTGTTCTTGTCGATCACGCGCCATTCGTCGCGGTTGCCGCTGCGCTGGCGTTCCTCGACGGTATAGCGCCACCAGACGCAGCGCGTGTTGCTCAGGGGCGACAGGATCACCGGTCCCGGCATCAGGCCGGCGCGGCCGCGCAGCTCGACGTAGCCCTGCGCCGCCGAGCGGATCAGCGAGGTCGGCGTGTCCTCGAGCATGCGCGCGCGGCGCAGCCAGAAGAACGTGGCGCCGAAGCACAGCAGGCTGAACACCGCGCAGATGCCGGTCCAGAACCAGAAGGTCCCGTCCGGCGCCTGCGCCAGCGCGGTGACGAAGCGGTGCATGCTGCCGCTAGCTGGCGAACAGCGCCTTGACGTCGACGTCCTGTTTTTCGTCGTTGCCGAATTCCAGCAGCTGCGCCGGCTTGAAGCCGCATAGGCGCGCGACGATCACGTCGGGAAACTGCTCGATCCGCACGTTGTTGACGTTCACCGCCTCGTTGTAGAACTCGCGGCGGTCGCTGATGGCGTTTTCCAGTCCGGTGATGCGGCCAAGCAGCTGCCGGATGGACTGGTCGGCGCGCAGTTCGGGATAGGCTTCGACCGTCGCCGCGATGCTGCCCAGACCGCTGCGCAATGCGCCCTGGGCGCTGCCGACGCCCTTGACGTCGCCGGCGCTGCGCGCGCTGTCGGCGGCGGAGCGTGCGCGCATGACTTTTTCCAGCGTCTCGCGCTCGAACTGCATGTGCTGCTTGCAGGTCTCGATCAGCTTGGGCAACTCGTCGTGACGCTGCACCAGCAGCACGTCGATATTGGCCCATGCCTTGGTGATGCCGTGCTTGAGGTTCACCAGCCCGTTGTAGATGACGATGGTATACAGCAGCAGACCCGCGATCACCGCGAGCCAGATAAAAGCACTGATCATGGATTCAATCCCCCGTTTGAATGTCAAGAATGCGACAAAACGACCGGCCGCGCTACCATACGCCCCGAGACGGGTGCCGTCGGCCGTGCCGCGACCGGAATTCAGAGTGTTTCGAGGTGTTTCGTGAACAAGATGCTATCCGAATTGATCCGTGCCTTTTCGATGCTGGTCGTGCTGGCGGCGCTCGCCGGCTGTAGCCAGCAGCAGGTGCTCAATACGCTGACCACCGATTCCGGCTACCAGGTCGCGGCCAGTATCCCGTTCTCGCCCACGCACCCGTTGCTGACGCTGGATGTCTATACGCCCAGCCGGATCCTGAACGCGCCGGTGGTGGTGTTTTTCTACGGCGGCCGCTGGACCACCGGCAGCAAGGACCAGTACAAGTTCGTCGGCCAGGCGCTGACGGCGCAGGGTTTCGTCGCGGTGATCGCCGATTACCGCAAATACCCGCAGGTGCGCTTTCCCGAGTTCGTCAAGGACGGCGCGCGCGCGGTGCAGTGGGCGCACGACAACATCGCCCAGTACGGCGGCGACCCGGCCAAGCTGTTCGTCATGGGCCACGATGCCGGCGCGCAGATCGCCGCGCTGCTGGCGCTGGATGGGGACTACCTCAAGGCGGTCGGCGGCAGCCGCAGCTGGCTGCGCGGCATGATCGGCCTCGCCGGGCCCTACGATTTCATGCCGATCACCGCGCCGGACCTGCGCGACCTGTTCGGCCCGCCGGACCAGTTCACGCAATCGCAGCCGATCATGTTCGTCGACGGCAGTAACCCGCCGCTGCTGCTGATGACCGGCCTGGACGACGACTCGGTACTGCCGAGCAACACCGAGAACCTGTACAAGGCCGTCATCAAGGCCGGCGGACCGGCGGAAATCGTGACGTATCCGAAGATGAGTCATTCGATGATCCTCGCCACCATCGCCGCGCCTCTGCGCAGGAATTCGGACGTGATGGTCTACATCACCCGGTTCATCCGCAAGAACGCCGTGCCCTCGGCGGTGGTGGCCGCGCCGGCGCCCGACGACGACGGCCCGCGGCCGGAGAACATCCAGCTGCCACCGCTGGTCACGACCACCGTGCCGGCCGCCAATGCCGCGCCGGTGCCGATCGCGGCGCCGGAGTCGGGATCCGCACCGGCCCCCGCGCCTGTGCCCGCGCCGGCACCGGATGCCAACGCGCAGCCGCACCTGAAGATGACCCCGACCATCACCCCGCAACCCGTGCAGATCCCGGCGCAGAACTGATGGGCGAGCGGTTCAAGGTCGTCGAGGTTGGCCCGCGCGACGGTTTGCAGAACGAGTCGCAGCCATTGGCTGCGGCGGTCAAGATCGAGCTGATCGAGCGGCTCGCCGACAGCGGCCTGCGGGTGATCGAGGCGGCCAGCTTCGTCAGCCCGAAGTGGGTGCCGCAGATGGCCGATGCCGAAGCCGTGCTGGACGGTATCCGCGCGCGCGATGACGTGTCCTGTCCAGTGCTGGTGCCCAACCTGCAGGGGCTGGTACGCGCACGCGAAGCCGGCGTCCGCGAGATCGCGGTGTTCACCGCTGCCAGCGACGCCTTCACGCGCAAGAACATCAATGCCAGCGTCGACGAGTCGCTGGCGCGGCTGGCGCCGGTGATCGAGCAGGCGCTGGCGGCGGGCCTCAAGGTGCGCGGCTATGTCTCCACCGCGCTCGGCTGTCCCTACCAGGGCGAGGTCGCGGTCGCCGAAGTCGTGCGCGTCACGCGCGCGCTGGTGACGCTGGGCTGCTACGAGATTTCCCTGGGCGATACCATCGGCGTCGGCACGCCGCTCAAGGCGCGCGCGATGCTGATGTCCTGCGCCGACGCGGTCGGCATGGACAAGCTGGCGGTGCATTTCCACGACACCCGCGGCCAGGCGCTGGCGAATGTCTTTGCCTGCGTCGAGGCCGGTGTCCGCGCAGCCGATGCCTCGGTGTCCGGTCTCGGCGGCTGCCCTTACGCGCAGGGTGCCAGCGGCAATCTCGCCACCGAGGATCTGGTTTACATGCTGCACGGCATGGGCTTCGACACCGGCGTCGATCTGCCGAAACTGGTCGCCACCTCGCGCTGGATCTCGGCGCAGTTGCAGCGCCCGCCCGCGAGCAAGCTCGCCTGCCAGGCAAAGACCGTCGCATGAAAGATCCGATCTGGAAGCCGCGCAAGATGCAGCGTGCCGCCACGCAGCTGTCGGCCTACGCCGACTGGCTCGCGGAAACCGGCCGCTGCCGCGTCGAAATCGGGGATTACCCGGCGCTGTGGCGCTGGTCGGTGGATCAACCCGAGGCGTTCTGGGCGTCGATCTGGGCCTATTGCGATGTCCATGCCCGGCGCAATGCCGATCAGGTGCTGGTCGATGGCGCGGCCATGCCCGGCGCGAAATGGTTTGCCGGCGCCGAGCTCAACTTCGCCGAGAACCTGCTGCGTCATCACGATGCGCGCATCGCGCTGGTGGCCTGCGACGAACGCGGCCGCCGCCGCGAGCTCAGCTATGCCGATCTGCGCATCCGGGTCGCCGAAATCGCCGCGGCGCTGGCCGCCGACGGCGTCGGCCAGGGTGATCGCGTCGCCGGTTTCATGCCCAACACCATTGAAACCGTGGTGGCGATGCTGGCGACGGCCAGCCTCGGCGCGGTGTGGTCGTCGTGCTCGCCGGACTTCGGCGAGGCCGGCGTGCTCGACCGCTTCGGCCAGATTGCGCCGAAGGTGCTGTTCGCCTGCGATGGCTACACCTACGCTGGAAAACCCGTCGACACGCGCGCGCGCATCGCCCGCGTCCGTGCGGCGTTGCCGGAACTGAAGCGGCTGGTGATCGTGCCGTTCCTGCACGACGCGCCGGACCTGTCGCCGCTGCCCGGCGCGGTGCGGATGCCGGACTATGGCCAGCGCGACGCCGCGCTGCGATTCACCGCCATGCCGTTCGATGCGCCGCTGTACGTGATGTTCTCCTCCGGCACCACCGGCAAGCCCAAGTGTATCGTCCACGGCATCGGCGGCACCCTGCTGCAGCATCTCAAGGAACTGGTGCTGCACACCGATCTCAGGACCCGCGACGTGATGTTCTTCTTCACCACCTGCGGTTGGATGATGTGGAACTGGATGGTCTCGGGACTGGCTACCGGCGCGACGCTGGTGCTCTACGACGGTTCGCCGTTCCATCCGGGCGCCGCCGCGCTGTGGGAGATCGCCGGGCGCGAGGGCGTGACGCATTTCGGCACCAGCCCGAAATACCTGTCGGCGCTGGACAAGGAGGGTTATCGCCCGGCTGAAAAGCACACGCTCGAATCCCTGCGCGTGCTGCTGTCCACCGGCTCGCCGCTGGCGCCGGAGCAGTTCGATTTCGTCTACGGCGCAATCAAGCGCGACCTGCACCTGGCCTCGATCTCCGGCGGCACCGACATCATCTCCTGCTTTGCGCTGGGCAACCCGTGGTCGCCGGTGTACCGCGGCGAGTTGCAGGGGCCGGGACTGGGCATGGCGGTGGACGTGTTCGACGACGCCGGCCAACCGCTGCGCGGTGCGCCCGGCGAACTGGTCTGCACAAAACCTTTCCCGTCGATGCCGGTCGGGTTCTGGAACGATCCGGAGGGCGCGCGCTACCGCGCGGCGTATTTCGAGCGCTTCCCCGGCGTCTGGCACCACGGTGACTACTGCGAGATCACCGCGCACGGCGGCCTGCGCATCAGCGGCCGCTCCGACGCCACGCTCAACCCCGGCGGCGTGCGCATCGGCACCGCCGAGATCTATCGCGTGGTCGATGCGCAGGCCGAGGTGCTGGAGTCGGTGGTGGTCGGCCAGCGCCACGACAACGACGATCGCGTGCTGCTGTTCGTGCGGCTGCGCGACGGGGTGGTGTGGTCCGACGCGCTTGCGGCTAAAATCCGCGCCGCGATCCGCGCCGAACTGACGCCGCGGCACGTTCCGGCCAAGGTCCTGCCTTGTCCCGAAGTGCCGCGCACCATCAGCGGCAAGATCACCGAAATCGCCGTGCGCGACCTGCTGCACGGCAAGCCGGTAAAGAACACCGACGCCCTGGCCAACCCTCAGGCGCTGGACTATTTCAGGAACCTGCCCAGGGAGGCTTTGTTCTGACATGACCCGCAAACTCGTACTCCTGCGCCACGGCCAGAGCCAGTGGAACCTCGACAACCGCTTCACCGGCTGGGTCGATGTCGACATCACCGAGAAAGGCCGCAACGAGGCCAGGGCCGCCGGCCGGCTGATGCGCGAAGAGGGCTTGATGTTCGACTTCGCCCATACCTCGGTGCTGCGCCGCGCGATCCACACGCTGCAGGCGGCGCTCGACGAGATGGAGCAGTCGTGGCTGCCGGTCAACAAGACATGGCGGCTCAACGAGCGTCACTACGGCGCGCTCCAGGGCCTGGACAAGGCCGAGACCACCGCCAAGTACGGCGAGGCGCAGGTCAAGATCTGGCGGCGCTCCTACGACATCCCGCCGCCGCCGATGGACGCGCACGACGGCGGTCATCCCAAGTTCGACCGGCGCTACTCGCGGCTCGACGAGCAGGTGTTGCCCGCCACCGAATCGCTCAAGACCACGCTGGATCGCGTGCTGCCGTACTGGCACGATGCCATCGCGCCGCAGATCAAGAGCGGCCGCACGGTGCTGATCACCGCGCACGGCAATTCGCTGCGCGCGCTGTACAAGTACCTGAACAACATCTCCGACGAACAGATCGTCGAGCTGAACATCCCTACCGGCATCCCGCTGCTGTTCGAGCTGCACGACAACCTCACGGTGAAAAATTTCCGCTACCTCGGCGATGCCGACGCCGCGAAAAAAGCCGCGGATGCCGTCGCCAACCAGGCCAAGGCGGCGCGCTAGGCAGTTTCCCGCTACCCGCTGTC
>DATMTG010000403.1:0-5164 GCA_035565075.1 Stenotrophobium sp. | reverse complement strand
GGGTCGGTCTGTTCATGCGGCGCCTTGCTGCGATCGCCCTTCACGTCCGTCATGGCGCCGCCGATGACGTAATTGTGGCGGTGCATCTGCGTCAGGAATGCCTTGAAGCGGGCGTGATAGCCGGTGCCGTGCTTTTCGTCGATTTCGAATGTGACGGAATATAGCGAGTTGAATGCATCCATGCCGACGCAGCGCTGGAAGCAGGTGCCGGTGAGCTGGCCGAGGCGGCGCTGCATCTTGTTCTGCAGCACCAGGTCCTGCACGTTGGTGCAGACATGCAGGAAGCGGCTGACGCGCTCGCCGGTGAACGGTGAAATGACGCTGGCCAGATCAGGCTGTTCGACGGCGAGATCGTAGGTCCGCGCGAGTGCGTTGATCGAAGGCCGGATGATCGGATGGTCCACCGGCTCTTCGACGCGCTCGCCGAACAGGTAAACCACGAGCCCGCGCCCGCGCAGGCTGTCGATGTAGTCGGCGCCGCTGACGATTTTGCGGACCTGTTTGAGTGTCGGGGCGGAACGGTTCATGCCGGTCTCTGGAGCGTGGAAGTCGATGACGGATGATAGCGCCGTTGGCGGCGGATTCAGCGTGAGGATTTTCCCGGGATGCCGCCACGCGTCAGGCGCGCCGGGTCGAGCAGACGCTTCAGCCTTGCCTTGCCCAGGCCGGTTTCCTCGTGCGCAACGTCCAGCACGGGACGATGCAGCTTGTAAGCCTTCTTGGCGATGGCCGCGCCTTTTTCATAACCGATCAGTGCATTGAGCGAGGTCACCAGCACCGGATTGCGCGCCAGAGAGGACTCGATGTGCGCCTGGTTGACCACCATGCCATCGATGGCCCTATCCGCCAGCAGGCGTGTGACGTGCGACAGGATTTCGATGCTCTGCAGCAGGTTGAGTGCGATCACCGGCAGCATTACATTGAGTTGAAAATTGCCGGATTGCGCGGCGACGGTGATGGTGGCGTCGTTGCCGATGACCTGCGCTGCGACCATACAGACTGACTCGGCGATCACCGGGTTGACCTTGCCCGGCATGATCGACGAACCGGGCTGCAGCGCCGGCAGCGCGACTTCGGCCAATCCCGCCAGCGGGCCGGAATTCATCCAGCGCAGGTCGTTGCCGATCTTCATCAGCGAGCAGGCCAGCACCTTGAGCTGGCCGGAGAGCTCGGCGGCGGTGTCCTGCGACGACAGGCTCTCGAAATAATTCAGGCTGACTTCAAAACGCAGGCCGCTGCGCTTCGAGAGCTGCGCCACGAACTTGCGTGCGAACTGCGGGTGCACGTTGATGCCGGTGCCGACGGCGCTGCCGCCCTGCGCCAGGCGCCGCACGCGCTGCTGTGCGGACTTCAGGCGCTCAATATCATTGCGGATCTGCCGGGCCCAGCCGCCCAGTTCCTGATCCAGGCGCAGGGGCATCGCATCCATCAGGTGCGTGCGGCCGGTCTTGGTGATCTTGCGCAGGCTGTGAGCCTTGCGCTTGAGCACTTCGTGCAGATGCCCGAGCGCGGGCAGCAACTGCTCTTCCAGCGCCAGATTGGCCGCGACATGGATCGCGGTCGGAATCACATCGTTCGATGACTGCCCGTAATTGACATGGTCGTTAGGATGCACGGCCGTGCGCGCCTTGCGCGAGGCCAGGTGCGCGATGACCTCGTTGGCGTTCATGTTGGACGAAGTGCCGGAGCCGGTCTGGAACACATCCACCGGAAATTGCGAGTCGTAGGCGCCGTCCGCCACGGCCTGCGCGGCAGCGACGATGGCCCGCGCCAGCGAGGGCCTCAGCAGTCCCAGTTCGGCATTGGCCTCCGCCGCGCTGGCCTTGATCAGGCCCAGTGCGCGGATCATGCCGCGCGGCATGGGGATGCCCGAAACGGGGAAATTCTCCACGGCACGCTGGGTCTGCGCGCCCCAGAGGGCATCGGCGGGTACCTTGAGCGCACCCATGCTGTCGTGTTCGATCCGGGATTTGTCCATCCCCCGATTCTGCGCGTCTGAAATTAAAAGTAAAATGCGCCGTTCCCGAGGCCGCTGCCGGCGCCTCGCCTGCATTACCATCGACCGTGACAGCCATGAACCTGACTTCGCTTTCCGCCATCTCCCCCGTCGACGGCCGTTATGCCGAAAAAACCGTCGCCCTGCGAGAAATCTTCAGTGAGTTCGGCTTGATGCGCTATCGCGTGATCGCCGAAATCCGCTGGCTGGAAGCGCTCGCGGCGCACGCCGGCATCATCGAAATCCCTGCCCTGTCGCCGGTGGCGGCGGAGCGCCTGCAAAAAATCGCCGACGGCTTTGACTTGAATGAAGCCCAGCGCGTCAAAACCATCGAAGACACTACGAACCACGACGTCAAGGCGGTCGAATATTACTTAAAGGAACGCATTAGCCATCATCCAGAACTATCTAATGTAAAAGAATTTATTCACTTTGCGTGCACCTCGGAGGACGTCAACAACCTGGCCCATGCGATGATGCTGCGCGACGCCCGCGAGAAGGTCCTGCTCCCGGTCATCGACAAGCTGATCCAGTCCCTGACCGGTCTCAGCCACAGCTACGCCGAGCAGCCGATGCTGGCTCGTACCCACGGCCAGCCGGCCTCGCCGACCACGCTGGGCAAGGAAATGGCCGTGTTCGTGCAGCGTCTGCGCCGCCAGCGCAGGCAGCTGGCGGAGGTGCAGATCCTGGGCAAGTTCAATGGCGCGGTGGGCAACTGGAACGCGCACCTGGCCGCCTATCCGGATGTCGACTGGGTCGCGCTGTCGCGCCAGTTCATCAGCACGCTCGGGCTCGAGCAGAGCCCGGCGACCACGCAGATCGAGCCGCACGACTACATCGCCGAATATTTTCACGCGCTGTCGCGGCTCAATACCATCCTGATCGATTTCAGCCGCGACATCTGGGGCTATGTCTCGGTGGGCTACTTCAAGCAGCGCACCGTCGCCGGTGAAGTCGGCAGCTCGACCATGCCGCACAAGGTCAACCCGATCGATTTCGAGAACGCCGAGGGCAATCTCGGCATCGCCAATGCGATCCTGCAGCACCTGGCGGAAAAGCTGCCGATCTCGCGCTGGCAGCGTGACCTCACCGATTCCACCGTGCTGCGCAATCTCGGCGTCGGCATCGCCCACACGCTGGTGGCCTACCAGGCCCTGCAGAAAGGCATCGGCAAGCTCGAGGCCGATTCCTGGCGCATGGGCCAGGACCTCGACAGCAACTGGGAAGTCCTGGGCGAAGCGATCCAGACCGTGATGCGCCGCCATGGCCTGCCCGAACCTTACGAACAGCTCAAGCGCCTGACCCGCGGCCAGAAGATCGGGCGCGATGCGATACGCGGTTTCGTGCAGTCGCTGGAGTTGCCGGAGGCCGACAAGCAGCGCCTGCTGGACATGACGCCGGCGACCTACACCGGCAATGCGCTCGATCAGGCGCGGACGCTGTGATGACCGAACCGGGCTCCGAGGGCTACGACAGCGAGGCCGCGGAAGGCCGCGAGGGTTTTCGTGATGCGGCCGTGCGCGCGGTGACGCAGGCACGGATGCAGATCGCATTGTTCAGCCAGTCGCTGGATCGCGATCTCTACGGCACCGACGACTTTATTGTGCCCCTGACCACCTTCCTGCTCGCGCACGAGCGGGCGCAACTGCGGGTGCTGTTGCGCCGACCGGACGGCGCAGCGCTGTCGGGCCACCGGCTGGTGGAACTGGGACGGCGGCTGTCCAGCCGCGTGTCGTTCCGCACGCTGTCGCAGGAACGGCAGCCAGAGTACGAGTTGCTGGTCGTCGACGAGTCCGCCGTGCTGCTGCGCGCGACGCCGCAGGAAGTTACCGCACGTTACTGGCCGCAAGCGCCGCTGCTTGCGCGGGAGCGCCAGCGTGAATTCGAAGCACTCTGGCAGGATGCCGAACCTTCGGCCGAATTGCGCAGCATGAGCCTCTGATCCGCCAAGCGGTCGCAACGGCGGACACGGCTGCCTTACTCCTTTGCCTCACTCGTCCGGCTTGATGACCTCACGCTGGCGGATCCATTCGCGCACCGCTTCGGGCACCGGTTGCGGTTTCTGCCGGGTGTAGTCGTACCAGACCGCAACGCCGCGGGTGGTTGCGACCAGCGTCTCGCCGTTGAAGATGCCGCCGAGGGTGTTGAGGCTGCTGCGGCCGATTTTCGCCACGCGGAAACCGATCGCCAGTTCCGCCGGGTGGTGCAACTGCGCCAGGAAATCGCACTCGATGTGCGCGAGGATCATGCCGTCTTCCTTCCAGAAGCGCGGGCTGCGCTGCATCCATTCGTCGAAATACGACAGGCGCGCAGTCTCGTCGTAGGTGAAGAACTTGGTGTTGTTGACATGCCCGAGCATGTCCAGGTCGGCCCAGCGGGTCGGCATGCGCACGACGTAGGCGAAGTCGGTGAGCTTGATGTCAGCCATGGGGTGCGTTCTGGTTCCGTGTTGCAAGACGTTGTTGGGCCAGCCGGCGGATTTCCCGCCTGCGCGGATTTGTCGCACGCGACCATTCGGCGATTTCCTCGAGGCTGCGACCGCAGCCGGTGCAGACATCTCGGGCGGTGTCGAGTTCGCAGACCTCGATGCAGGGCGACGCCACCGGCGCTTCAGGGCTCACTTGGCGACCTGCCAGCGGACGCTGTCCAGCAGCTTCTGGATATCGGGCTGCAGGCGGTCGAAATCCGTCGTGCGCGCACGCCCGACAAAACTGTATCCGGCATGGTTGCGGACCACCATCACCGCCGACTCACGGTAACTGCCGCTGGTGTTGCTGTATTCGCGTTGCACGCGCAGCGCGGGCTGCCCGTCTAGGGGCGTCTCCTGCGATTGCAATTGCCTGAAATCACGGTTCAGCGCCTGCAGGTCGGCGGTCTTTGCCATCGCGTAAGCGGTCAGCGCCGGCACCTCGTCCGTGGCCGGCGCGATGCCGCGCTCGATGTAGAAATCCGCACCGGGGATCACCTGCCCGGCCGCGTCCAGCGGGTGCGCGGAGTAGCGCACATCGCCATTGGCCAGACCGGCCTGCCAGTGCGGCGGCAGTTCCAGGCTGAGTCCGTCAGCCGGCAACACCACGCGAAAGTCGGCAGGCTTGTGCGCGCCGCAGGCCGACAGGCAGAGCATCAGCCCACCCAGGATCAAGCACCCGATATTCCCGACCCGCTGTC
>DATMTG010000402.1:0-5349 GCA_035565075.1 Stenotrophobium sp. | reverse complement strand
GACCAGCTCTCGTCGCCGGTGCTGGCAAAGGTCGCCGGGCTTTCGCAGCCGGGACTGCGTGCCCTGTTTCACCGCGAGCTGGACTGCACGCCATCGCAATACCTGCGTTGGGCCGCGGCTTTCAAGGCGGCCGACTTGTGGCAGCGGGGCGCCAAGCTGACCGAGATCGCGCACGCCGCGGGCTTCTACGATCTGGCGCATGCCGACCGTGTCGCCAACGAGTTGTTCGGCATGAATCCATCCACGATCATCGATCCGCGCAAGACCCGGCTGTTCCGCTGCGCAGGCTGAACGGCGAGCGTTTCATCCAAGCGTCGCACTTCGGCGTGTCGCATAGTGATCGCGCCAATGTCGTGGGCATGGACTGACGCTTCCGTTCGAGAAGCGCTGGAATTGCGAGGAATCTGGAAATGAAAAATGTCGTTGGTCCGGCGACCGGCCTGGTGCCGCGCGTCGCCGCCTTGTGCAAGCGTCTGTCCGCCTCCGGACTGCTGGTGCTGGTCGTGCTCTGCGCCGCCTGCGGCGGCCCGCAGTCGGCCGTGGTGGCCGCGGATGCGGCGTCGATTCCGTTTGCGCCGACGCCGGACAGCGATCCGTTTTACGCGCAGCCCGAGTCCATGCCCGAGGTGCCTCCCGGGACGGTGCTCCGGTCGCGCAGCACGACGGTCACGCCCCTGCTCGGAGTGCCCCTGCCTTATACGGCGTGGCAGATCCAGTACGTCTCGACCGATGTCAACGGCCGGCTCCAGGCGGTGGTGGCTACCGTGGTCAAGCCGCTCATGCCGTCGCTGGCGGGACAGCCGGTGCTGCTGGCCTACCAGATGGCCTACGACAGTCTTGGCAGCGCCTGCACGCCGTCGCACACGCTCAGCGGCAGTACCAACAACATCACCAACCAGCTCGACAGTGTTGCGTATCTGCAGGCCATGCTGACGCAGGGCTGGACGCTGGTGTTCCCCGACTATGAAGGGCCTTACTCGGAATATGGCGCGGGGGTTCAGGCCGGCCGCGCAACGCTCGACGCGATCCGTGCGGCGCTGAGCTTTGCGCCGCTGGGATTGGCCGCGAAAACGCCGGTGGCGATGTGGGGCTATTCCGGCGGCGCGCTGGCGTCGTCGTGGGCGGCGTCGCTGCAGGCCAGTTACGCACCGGAACTGAACATCGTCGCGGTCGCCAGCGGCGGCACGCCGACCAACACCTTCAACATCGTCAAGCACGCCGAGAACGGAAGCTATTTCAGCCTGATTCTTGGCGCGGTGATCGGCACCAATCGCGCCTACCCGGAGCTGATACCGCCCGGCTTTCTCAATCAGAAAGGCCTGGCCATGGCCCAGGGCATGAAGGACGGCTGCACCGGCGACACCACCGATGGTTCGCCAGCGCCTACCGGCACCTTTGCGCAGTACACCACGGTCGAGGATCCGTTCAGTACGCCGGGTGCGCGGTCAGTCTCGGCCAAGACCATCCTGCCGCAGCCGGGCAAGACGCCAATCGCCAACATCTACATCTACCACGCGATCAAGGATCAGCTGCTGCCGATCGCCGATACCGACACCATGGTCGCGACCTGGTGCGCGGACGGCGCGCATGTCAGCTATTACCGCGATCCGGTCGGGCAGGACCACGTCTCCGAATTCGCCGCAGGTGCGGACCTGGCGTTCGCCTACCTGGTCGGCCGGTTGTCCGGTACGCCGCTGACGATCGTGCCGCCCGGCTCCCAGACCTGTAATTGACGCAACAGGCGTGAGTCGCCAGCCTTGCATAAATCGGTTCAGGCTCCGCTGCTTTTCGCTCTGAACTGCGCCATCTCGTGCGCGTGCTTGAGACGCAGTTCGCGGCGCAGCTGGGCCTCGCCGTAGCGGCGGACTTCATCCGGCGTGATCGGCGTCAATGGCGGGACCGGTCGCGGCTTGCCGTCGGGGTCCATCGCAACGAAGGTCGAGTAGGCGGAGAGGATATGCCGGCGTTCGCCACCATTGACGGCGGCGGCCTCGACGCGGCAGCCGATCTCCATCGAGCTGCGCCAGGCGCGGTTGACCACGACATTGAACACCAGCACGTCGCCGCGGCGTGCCGGAGCGATGAAGTGCACCGCGTCCACCGCGACGGTCACGGTCACGCCGCCGGCGTGGCGATCGGCGACGACCGCGCTGTAGCGATCCATCTGCGCCATGATCAGGCCGCCGAAGACCGTATCGTTGGCGTTCAGGTCGTTGGGGAAAATCATGTACGCCTGGTCGCGCAGGGCGGATTCGCTGACGGATTTTGCGGGCAGTGGATCGTTGTCCATGAAGGGCTCGTGGCGGGTGGGTCTGCGGACATTAGCGCCTGGGCGCGCGGCTGTCAGCCCTGCGGGGTCAATGCCCCAACTCGCCGGAGGTGCCGTGCCGCGGACGCTGCAGCAGGGGCACCGCCAGCATCGCCAGCAGCACGACCCAGGTCAGCAGCTGGTACATGTCGTTATAGGTGATGGTTGCGGCTTGCTGCTCGACCATGCGCGCGAGCATGGCGATGGCGCCGCCGTGGCTGGCGTCGCCCATCGTCGGCGCCAGCGCGCTGCTCATGCTGCCCAGCGCTTCGCGCACCGGTTCGCGCGAGAGCCGTGTCGATTCCGCCAGCGCCTGCCAGTTGGCCCAGGTGGCATGGTTGATCAAGGTGCTGACCAGCGCCAGGCCGATCGCCCCGCCGATATTGCGGGTGACGTTGAACAGTCCGCTGGCGTTGTGCACGTCGCTGCTCGGCAGGGTGCCGATCGCGAGGTTGGTGATCGGGATGAAACTGAAGATGAAGCCGGCGCCGCGCAGCGCCTGCGGCAGCGCGAACTGTGCGAATCCCCACTGGTCGGTCATGTGGCCATTGAGCCAGGTACCGGTGCCAATCAGGCCGAGCCCGAGCAGGATCACCGCGCGCGGGTCCCAGGTCAGGTTGATGCGGCCGGCGATCGGCGCGCTGAGGAACATGCTGACGCCCTGGATCATCATGATGTCGCCAATCTGTTGCGGATTGTAACCGCGCACCTGGCCGAGAAAGATCGGGGTCAGATAGATCAGCGTGAACATGCAGACGCCGAGCAGGGTCGAGATCATGGAACTGGCGGCAAAATTGCGGTTGCGGAACGCGTGCAGCTCGATGATCGGATGGTCGGTGGTGAGCACGCGCCAGAAAAACAGCACGCCACTGACGATCGCAAGGCTTGCGCAGATCGCGACGCTTTGCTGCGAGAACCAGTCGTGCCGCGGGCCGTCGTCGAGGGTGTATTCGAGCGTTCCGAGAAATATCGCCATGAACGCCAGGCCGGGAATGTCCATGCGCCGCCACATCTCCGGCTGCGGGCGATCGATGTCGATCAGCTTCCACACCAGCACGGCGCACAGCGTGCCGGGAATGAAATTGAGCAGGAACAGCCAGTGCCAGCTCATGTGCTGGGTGATGTAGCCGCCGATGGTCGGTCCCAGTGATGAGGCCATCATGGTCATCATCCCGCCGATGACCTGCGCCGTGCCGCGCGCCTTGCCGGCGGGGAACAGCAGGAACATGGTGGCGAACGAGGTGGGGATCATGCCGCCGCCGAACAAGCCCTGGATCGCGCGGAACACCACCATAGAACCCAGGCTCCAGGAGCCTGCGCAAGCAGCGCTGGCGAGGGTGAAGCCGAGCGCCGAGATGACGTAGTAGACGCGCGTCGACAGCATCCGCGCCATGTAGCCGGACAGGGGGACGGCGATGACCTCGGCGATCAGGTACGAGGTCTGGACCCACTGGATTTCATCGATGCTGGCCGACAGCCCGACCTGGATTTCGTTGATCGAACTGGCGACGATCTGAATGTCGAGGACCGCCATGAAACTGCCCAGCGCCAGCGCCAGATACCCGTACCAGGCGCGCCGCGACACGCCGCCCGCCTCGACGGGCGCAGGCGTCTCGATCGACAGGACGGCGGCGTCGCTCACGGCAAGCGTGCGACCGTTGGGACCTGCCCCCGCGTATCGACGGTGGCGACGACCGACATGCCCGGCAACAGCCGGCCGCTCAGGCCGCCTTCATCGCCATCCAGGCGGATTTTCACCGGCACCCGTTGCACGATCTTGGTGAAGTTTCCGGTGGCATTCTGCGGAGGCAGCAGCGAGAACTCCGCACCGCTGGCGGGTGACAGGCTGTCGATATGCCCGCGGATGTCGTGAGCCGGAAACGCATCGACCTCGATCGACACCGGCTGGCCCAGCGCCATGTGGGTGAGCTGGGTCTCCTTGAAATTCGCCTCGACATAGACCTCGGCCAGCGGCACGAGCGAAAGCAGCCGCTGTCCCGGGGCGACACGCGCGCCCAGGCGTGCGCCCAGGTCGCCGACGTTGCCGTCGATCGGCGCACGCAGTTCGGTGGACGAAAGGTCGAGTTCGGCCAGCTGCTGCTGTGCCCGCGCCGCTTCGAGCTGGGCCTGCAGGCGCTTGCGATCGGCGTCGAGCGTCGCGGATTGCTGCTCGGCAACCTTCACGCCCGCATCGGCACGGGCGACGTTTGCCTGTGCCGAGCGGCGCACGGCGGTGGCGTTGTCGAGCCGCTGGTGCGTGGCCACACCCTGGTCCACCAGCGTCCTGGCCCGCTGCCAGTCCTTCTGCGCCCGGGCCGCATCGGCCTGCGCCGACGCCAGCGTCGCACGCGCCTCCTCGATCTGGGCGGCCTGGGCGCTTTTCTGTTCGACATTCGCGGCAACGGCCGCGATCCCGGCCGCAACCATTGCCTGCGCATCGGCGACGCGCGCCTGATAGTCGCGCGGGTCGATCTTCAGCAGCAGGTCGCCTTTCTTCACCTCCTGGTTGTCGTGTACTGCCAGTTCGACAATCTCGCCGCCGACGCGCGGCGTGATGACCGTGATGTCGGCGCGGACATAGGCGTTGTCGGTGGACTCGAAGAAGCGGCTGTATGTCCACCAGCGATAGCTGCCGGCGGCAAGAACCAGTACGACGGCGGCGATGATGAAGAATCGGAATCTATGAATTTGTGCAGCCATCTGGCGGGATCTCCCGGATCCTGATCCGGCTTGCGTGGCGCAGACCGGGCTGATACTGTAATGAACGTTACAGTTCATTCTGAGACTAGTTCATGGCCAAAGTCAATGTGCGGCGCCCGCGTGAGGCGCCGGCAACGCGCCGGGGTGCGGCGCGGCGTGAAGCGTTGCTGCACGCTGCACGCGAGGTGTTCCTGGAAAAAGGCTACGTCGCCGCCAGCGTCGAGGATGTGGTCGGTCGCGTCGGTGGCTCCAAGGCCACGCTATACAGTTATTTCGGCAACAAGGAAGGATTGTTTGGCGATCTGCTCTCGACGATGTGCGATGAATACGTCGATACCCTC
>DATMTG010000401.1:0-10692 GCA_035565075.1 Stenotrophobium sp. | reverse complement strand
CGTAGAGTTTTCCGGCCTGCTGGCTGGCAATCGCCGCGCCGCCTTTCTCGCGGGCGATCAGCGCCGCCTGGGCGTTGCTCGCCACGGTTTCGCGAACGGCCCTGGGCAGCTTGGCGTCCAGCCATTTACGGCACTGCGCGAAGGATTGCGCATGCGAATAGACCTGCTGGATGGCACCGATCTCGGTCTCTCGGGACAGCAAGTGGTGGTGCACCGGCAGTGCCACTTCGCCGCAAATCCGCAGCTTGGTATTGACCAGCTCGTCCAGCGTGTGGATCACCACGCCACCGGTGGAGTTCTCCACCGGCACGACGCCGTAGTCGGCCGCGCCGCTTTCGACGTCGTGGAAGATTTCATCGATCGCACTGGCCGGGCGCGCCTTGACGCTGTCACCAAAGTGCTTGAGCACCGCGGCCTGCGTGTAGGTCCCCTCCGGGCCGAGGTAGGAAATGGTCAGCGGCGACTCCAGCGACAGGCAGGCCGACATGATCTCGCGCATCAGGCGCGCCATGACCTCATCGGTCAGCGGACCGGTATTGCGCGCCATGGTTCGGCGCAGGACATCGGCCTCGCGTGAAGGCCGGTAGTGATCGCCGGTATCGCCCTTGCGCAGCTTGATCTGCGCGACTTCCTGCGCGATACGCGCGCGCTGCGAGATCAGCGCCTGGATCTGTTCATCCAGCGCATCGATCTTCACGCGAGCCTGGGCTAGCGGTCCTTCGGTCATGGCCTTTCCTGTGCGAATGTGTTCCTTCCGGCAGCCGGGCGTCCATCAGGACCGCACAGCAAGCCCCGTCCGGCCGGATATTCTGGCCGGACAGGGACCACCGGAGGCGAATTCTATCGCGCAGCAATCATTCGCGTCGCCAGAACACCCTTGATCGCCGCGATTTCGGTCAGCACGCCTTCCGGCACGGTCGAATCGACATCGGCCAGGGTGTAGGCGATGTCGCCGCGCGACTTGTTGAGCAGGTCGGAAATATTGAGGTTGAAGCGCGCCAGCACCGTGGTGATCTGGCCGACCATGTTGGGCACGTTGGCATTGACGATGCACAGGCGCGTCACCCCCTGCATCAGCGGCATGACCGCTTCCGGGAAGTTCACCGAATTACGGACGTTGCCGACTTCGAGGAATTCCCGGATCTGGTCGGCAACCATCATCGCGCAGTTGTCCTCGGCCTCGCCGGTGGAAGCGCCCAGATGCGGCGTCGCGATGACCCGCGGATGGCCCTTGAGCGAATTGCTGGGGAAATCGCAGGCGTAGGCGTGCAGGCTGCCCGCGTTGAGCGCATCGACCACGGCCTTTTCATCGACGATCGCGTCGCGGGCAAAGTTCAGGATCACCCCCTGCTTTTTCATCAGCTTGAGCCGGTCGGCATTGATCAGGCCGCGCGTGGCGTCGAGCAGCGGCACGTGCACCGAGATGAATTGCGACTTGGACACCAGATCGTCCACCGACATCGCCTGCTTGACGCGGGCGTCGAGCTTCCAGGCGTTCTGCACGGTCATGGCCGGGTCGAAACCATGGACATCCATGCCCAGCTCGACCGCGGCATTGGCGACCTTGACGCCGATCGCACCCAGGCCGATCACACCCAGTGAGCGGCCCGGCAGTTCGAAGCCGACGAATTTCTTCTTGCCGTCTTCCACCGCCTTGTGCATGGCCGCGTCATCGCCGTCCAGTTTGCGCACGAAATCCAGCGACTGCGGAATATTGCGCGCGGCCAGCAACATGCCGGCGATCACCAGCTCCTTGACGGCATTGGCGTTGGCGCCAGGCGCGTTGAATACCGGCACACCGCGCTGCGACATCTTCGCCACCGGGATGTTGTTGGTGCCGGCACCGGCACGGCCGATGGCCTTGACCGACGCCGGAATCTCCAGCTTGTGCATGTCGGCGGAACGCACCAGCACTGCGTCCGGATTCTGGAACTCGGAGGCGATCTCGTAGTTCTCTCGCGGCAGGCGTTCGAGGCCGAGCTTGGAGATGTTGTTGAGGGTCTGGATCTTGAGCATGTCTGTTTACCGGAAAAGTGAATCGGAAATGGAAAACCGTCGAAGCCGGAAATGGGGCGGCCTGAGACTCCCCACACGCGCGACTCGGATTTGCGTCTTTCAGCCCTTGGTACGTGCAAATTCCTTCATGTACGCAATCAGCGCCTGTACGCCCTGCTCGGACATCGCGTTATAGAGGCTGGCGCGCATGCCACCGACCGAACGATGACCCTTGAGCCCGCTCAGGCCGGCCGCGGTCGCACCCTTGAGGAATTCGGCATCGAGTTCTTCCCGGGGCAGCGTGAACGGCACGTTCATCCACGAACGATCGGCTTTGGCGACCGGATTGGTGTAGAACGGCGTGGCGTCGATGTAGTCATAGAGCAGTGCGGCCTTGCGCGCATTGCGCTCCGCCACGGCCTTGAGCCCGCCCTGATCCAGCAGGTGCTTGAACACCAGGCCGGCGACATACCAGGCAAAGCACGGCGGCGTGTTGAGCATGGACTCGTTCTCGGCCATCTGCTTGTAATCGAAGATTCCCGGCGTGCTGGGCAGCGCCTGACCGATCAGATCGTCGCGCACGATGACGATGGTGACGCCCGACGGGCCGATGTTCTTCTGCGCGCCGGCGTAGATCAGGCCGAACTTGGACACGTCGACCGGGCGCGACAGGATGGTCGAGGAAAAATCCGCCACCAGCGGCACGCCGCTGGTTTCAGGCACATCGTTGAACTCGACGCCGTGGATGGTTTCGTTGGGCGTGTAGTGCACATAGGCCGCATCCGGATCGAGTTTCCAGCCGGCGCGCCCGGGGATCGCGGTGAACTTGCCGGCGCTGCCATTGGCGGCGATATTGACCTTGCAATACTTGCCCGCTTCTTTCGCGGCCTTCTGGCTCCAGGCGCCGGTCACGATGTAGTCCGCGCCGGCCTTGCCACGCAGCAGGTTCATCGGGATATAGGTGAACTGCGCCGTGGCGCCGCCTTGCAGGAACAGCACCTTGTAGTTGTCGGGGATCTGCATCAGCGTCCGCAGGTCTTTTTCAGCGGCCGCGGCGATCGACATGAACGGCTTGCCCCGGTGCGACATTTCCATCACCGACATGCCCGTGCCGTTCCAGTCCAGCATTTCGGCCTGGACCTGTTTCAGCACCGTTTCCGGCAAAGTCGCTGGGCCCGCATTGAAGTTAAATATACGTGACATATCAATTCCTTATTTAAATTACTTAAAGTTGAGAATTAAGCCAGTTACAACCAGTTCTCGGTTTCCAGCCCCGGCACGTGAATGAACGCCGCCGGCGTCTCCGTGACCAGGATCAACTGATGCGCCAGCGCCGTCGCCGCCACCAGCAGATCGTACCGGTCCATGCGCTCGCCGCTCTGTCGCTGGTAGGTCCCCAGCGTCGCCGCCTGCAAGGCCTCGTTCACGCCAAACTCGAGCACGCGGACGCTTTCAAAAAACTCGCGCATCAAGCGCCCGGCCTTGCCTTGCGCACGCGCGCTGGCCCGCAGTTCCATCTCCACTTCCATGCGCCCGATGATGGAAACCGCGACATCGCTGGGCCTGATCGACGAAAGTCTCACCACCACCGGCAGGCGGCCCTTGACCGCCGCCAGGATGACGTTGCTGTCCAGCAGATACTTCACCAGCGCGCCTTGTCGGCCGCCGGCTCGATGGGCCGCCAGGCCTTGGCCGCGAGTGGCGACTCGGCCAGGTCCGGCGCCGGATTGCTGAAATGCGACTTCAGCAGCTCCGGCCAGTCCTGTTGCTCGGTGCGATCCAGCCACTCCTGCACCGCGCGGCCGATGATGCGATTGCGCGTGAGCCCGACCTGCGCCACTGCCTTGTTCAGGCGCGTCACCGTCACGTCATCGAAATGCACACTGAAATTCATGACTTGGAATTAAACATAACAGGTTATGTTAGTTTGCATGAATCAATAAAAAGACGCAAGGGGCAAGCTTGCGTCTTTAGCTGGACCCGCTCAGGATCCCGGGTTGTCGACGTCCGGCTGCGGTTCAGCCACCGACTCTTCTGTGGCCTCGTCCTCATCGGCTTCGATACGGTCGACGCTGACCAGGCGGTCGCCCTCGACCGGCCGCATCAGGCGTACGCCCTGGGTGTTGCGGCCCATGCTCCGCACGTCACTGGTCTTGAAACGAATCAGGTTGCCAAACTCCGAGATCAGCATGACCTGGTCGTCCTCGGAGACTTCGATCGCGCCGATCAGGTTACCGGTCTTGTCCGACAGCGATTGCGCGATGACACCCAACCCGCCGCGACCGCGCAGCGGGAACTGTTCGATGGCCGTCCGCTTGCCGTAACCATTCTCGGAAATGGTCAGGATTTCACCCTGCGTGGCGACGATCAGGGCAATGATGTTGGCGGCCGCGTCGGCGGGGATGATCGCATCGGCTTCCTCGTCGCCGGCCTGATCCACCTCGCCTCCCTCTTCCACAGCGGCCTCATCCGCCACCGCATTGCGGTGGACCAGGCGCATGCCGCGCACGCCGGTGGCACCGCGGCCCATGGCGCGCACGCCGGCTTCGTTGAAACGGATCACGCGGCCGGCATCGGAGAACAGCAGCACTTCGCTGCTGCCGGTCGTGAGCGCGACGCCCACCAGTTCGTCATCCGCGCGCAGGTCGACTGCGATCAAGCCATTGCTGCGGATGTTGGCGAACGCAGCCAGTTCGGTCTTCTTGACGGTGCCACGACGCGTCGCCATGAAGATATAGCGGTTGGCGAATTCATCGTCGGTAAACGATTTGACCGGCAGCACCGCGCTGATTTTCTCGCTGGACTCCAGCGGCAGCAGGTTGACGAACGGCCGGCCGCGCGAACCGCGCGAACCCGAAGGCAGCTCGAACACGCGCAGCCGGTAGGCTTTGCCGAGACTGGAGAAACACAGCAGGGTGTCGTGCGAATGCGCCACCCAGATGTTCTCGACGAAATCCTCTTCCTTGGTCCCGGTGGCCAGCTTGCCGCGGCCACCGCGCTTCTGGGCCTGGTATTCGTCCAGCGGCATCGCCTTGACATAGCCTTCATGCGACAGCGTCACCACCATGTCCTGCGGCGGAATCAGATCCTCGCGCGCGATGTTGAGTGCGGCATCAGTGATCTCGGTGCGACGGGCATCGCCGTACTGCTCCTTGATCTCCAGCAGTTCGATGCGAATCACCGATAGCAGGCGCGCCTCGGAACCGAGGATGTCGAGGTAGTCGGCGATCGCCTCCAGCAACTCCTTGAACTCGTCGTGGATCTTGTCCTGCTCCAGCCCGGTGAGGCGGTGCAGACGCAATTCCAGAATCGCCTGCGCCTGGGCCTCGGACAGGCGATACCCCCCCTCGACCAGACCGAACTCATCTCCCAGGTCCACCGGCCGCGAAGCACCGGCGCCACTGCGCTCGAGCATCGCCGCAACCGGACCCGCCTGCCAGAGACGCGAAACCAGACCCTGCTTGGCATCGGCCGGGCTGCTGCTGGCCTTGATCAGGGCAATGATTTCATCGATGTTGGCCAGCGCGATCGACAGGCCTTCAAGGACATGGGCGCGTTCGCGCGCCTTGCGCAGCAGATAGCGCGTGCGACGCGTCACCACTTCGCGGCGATGGCGCAGGAAAATCTGCAGCAGCGATTTCAGCGACAGCGTGCGCGGCTGGCCGTCTTCGAGCGCCACCATGTTGAGGCCGAACACGGTCTGCATCTGCGTTTGCTGGAACAGGTTGTTCAGCACCACGTCGGCGTTCTCGCCGCGGCGCAACTCGATCACCATGCGCGTACCGTCCTTGTCGGACTCGTCGCGCAATTCGGTGATGCCCTCGATCTTCTTGTCCTTGACCAGCTCGGCGATCTTCTCCAGCAGGCGCGCCTTGTTGACCTGGTACGGCAGCTCGGTGGTGATGATGGCCTGCTTGTCCGGGCCGATATCCTCGAAGTGCGTGCGCGCGCGCAGCACGATGCGGCCACGGCCGGTCTCGTAGGCCTCACGCAGCCCATGCGCATCCAGAATCAACCCGGCCGTCGGGAAATCCGGTGCGGGAATCAGCCGCATCAGGCCGGTTAGATCCAGGTCCGGGTTGTCGATCAGCGCGACGCAGCCGTCGATCACTTCGCCGAGGTTGTGCGGCGGGATATTGGTCGCCATGCCCACGGCGATGCCGGAACTGCCGTTGATGAGCAGGTTGGGAATCTTGGTCGGCAGCACCACCGGCTCGTTTTCGGAGCCGTCGTAATTCGGCTGGAAATCGACCGTGTCCTTGTCGATGTCCGCCAGCAGTTCGTGCGCGATGCGCGCCATGCGGATTTCGGTGTAACGCATCGCCGCCGGCCGGTCGCCGTCGACGCTGCCGAAGTTGCCCTGCCCGTCGACCAGCATGTAGCGCAACGAAAACGGCTGCGCCATGCGCACGATGGTTTCATAGATCGCGCTGTCGCCGTGCGGATGGTATTTACCCATCACGTCGCCGACGATGCGCGCGGATTTCTTGAACGGCTTGTTGTAATCGTTGTTCTGCTCCTTCATCGCATACAGCGAACGGCGATGCACCGGCTTGAGGCCGTCGCGCGCATCCGGCAGCGCACGTCCGACGATCACGCTCATGGCGTAATCGAGGTAGCTGCGACGCATCTCGTCTTCGAGATTGACGGTATGCATTTCCTTGGCAAATTCGGTCATGTAAAAAGCCTATGGCCACGCGTGGCGCGGTCTGATTTTTATGAAGAAAAAGAGTGGTTTATTTATCGCGTGATTTTAGCACAACGCGCTTGCCGACACCCCTTGCAGCGACACCGGAAACGCAGGGCCCGCTGCGCTTGCCGGACGCCTCGCGCAGGTTACTAATTATAGACTTTAACTTTAATTAGTAATTATTTAATAACACGTGGATTTTGCTCCAAGATCCGCGTCGCTCCTTCGCCGGCGTCATCCCAGGATGCGCGCGATCCTGCCGGCATCCGGCCGCAGGATCACCCCGCGCTCGCAGACGATGGCGTCGATCAGTTCGGCGGGCGTGACGTCGAACACCGGGTTGTAGGCGTCATAACCGGCAGGCGCGATCTGCTGACTCCGGAACTCGGTCAGCTCGCGTGCCGTGCGCTGCTCGATGGGAATATCCGCTCCGCGTGCGCACTCCAGATCGAAGGTGCCGCTGGGCGCGACCACCATGAACTTGACGCCATGACGCCGCGCAGCCACCGCCAGCGCGTAGGTGCCGATCTTGTTGGCGGTGTCGCCATTGGCGGCGATGCGGTCGGCTCCGACGATGACCCAGGCGATTTTTTCGCGACTCATCAGGTGCGCGGCGGCGCCGTCGGCCAGCAACCTGGCCGGGATGCCTTCCTGCTGCAGCTCCCAGGCCGTCAGCCGTGAGCCCTGCAGCCAGGGCCGGGTCTCGGTGTTGTAGACCATCGCGAGCCTGCCCTGCGCATGCGCGGTACGGATCACGCCCAGTGCGGTACCGTGTCCGCCGGTCGCCAGCGCGCCGGTGTTGCAATGGGTCAGCACGTTCGAGCCCTGTTCGATCAGCTCCGCACCGAGTTCGGCCATGCGCAGGTTTTGCGCCAGGTCCTCGGTGTGAATGTTGCGTGCTTCGGCCAGCAGTGCGGCCGCATCGGGGTTTCGCTGCCAGAGCGCACGCAGGCGTTCCAGCGCCCACCGCAGGTTCACCGCCGTCGGTCGCGACTCGGCGAGCCGCCTGGCCGACGCCTCGAAACGCTGCGCATCCGCCCGCACATCCATCGCCAGCCCATAGGCGGCGGCGATGCCGATCGCGGGCGCGCCGCGCACCGCCATGCCGTGGATGGCGTCGGCGACGCTCGCGCCATCACGGCATTCCAGGTAGCGCACCTCGCCCGGCAACAGGCGCTGGTCCAGCAGGCGTAGATGATCTTTTTCCCAGATGATGGGTTGTACCGCGTTGCGCATGGCAGGCTCAGGTAAAATCGGCCCCGAATTCTAAACCGCCGACGAATTTCCGTATGCAGACGATCGATTTGCTGGTGCTGCCGCGCTGGCTCGTGCCGATGGAACCGGCAGCCACCGTGCTCGAGCACCACGCGCTGGCGGTGGACGGCGGCCGCATTCTCGCCGTGCTGCCCACCGGCGAAGCCCTCAGCCGCTATCAGGCACGCGAAACGCTGACGCTCTCCAGCCACGCGCTGATGCCGGGCCTGGTCAACAGCCACACGCATTCGGCGATGACCCTGCTGCGCGGACTGGCCGACGACCTGCCGCTGATGGACTGGCTGCAGAACCATATCTGGCCGGCCGAAGGGGCCCACGTCAGCGAGCGTTACTGCGAAGACGGCGTGCGGCTGGCCGCCGCCGAGATGATCCGCAGCGGCACCACCTGCTTCAACGACATGTATTTCTTTCCGGACGTCACTGCGGCGGTGGCGACCGAAGCCGGACTACGCGCCACCGTGGGCCTGATCGCATTCGATTTCCCGACGCTGTGGGCCAGGACTCCGGACGAGTACATCCACAAGGGCGTGGAACTGCACGATGCGCTCAGGGGCAATCCGCTGGTGCGCACGATCTTCGCGCCGCACGCGCCCTACACGGTGTCGGACGCGCCGCTGCTGAAAATCCGCCAGCTGGCCAACGAACTGGGCATCGGCATCCACATGCACCTGCATGAAACCGCGGGCGAAGTCGCCGACGCGGTCAAGTCCGGCGGCAAGCGGCCCTGGCAGCGGCTCAAGGAACTGGAATTGCTCGGCCCCGATTTCATCGCCGTGCACATGACCCAGATGACGGCGCAGGAAATCGCGGAGGCCGCACAGTTCGGCGTCAGCGTGGTGCATTGTCCGGAATCGAATCTCAAGCTCGCCAGCGGCTTCTGCCCGGCGCAGAAGCTGCTCGACGCCGGCGTCAACCTGGCGCTGGGCACGGACGGCGCGGCCAGCAACAACGACCTCGACATGCTCGGCGAAATACGCAGCGCCGCGCTGCTCGCCAAGGGCGTTGCCGGCGACGCCCGTGCGCTGCCCGCGGCGCAGGCGCTGCACGCAGCCACGCTGGCAGGCGCCAGGACCCTGGGGCTGGACCGCGAAACCGGTTCGCTGGCGGCCGGAAAATCCGCCGACTTCATCGCCGTGAATCTCGACAGCCCGGGCACGCAGCCGGTTTACAGCGTATTGTCGCAACTGGTCTATGCGGCGAACCGCGACCAGGTCAGCGACGTGTTCGTCGCCGGCCGCGCGCTGATGCGCGAGCGCCGCCTGCTGACGCTGGACGAGCCGGCGATCCTCGCCCGCGCTCTGGAATGGCAACAGAAAATCAGCTCATGAAAACTCAAGACACGGCCGTCAACGTCGATGCCGGCGAAATCGCCCGCTTCGAAAAACTCGCGGCGACCTGGTGGGACACGCGCGGCGAGATGGCGCCGCTGCACAGCATCAATCCGCCCCGCGTGGCCTATATCGAACGCTGCGCCGGTGGTCTCGCCGGCAAGACCGCGCTGGACGTGGGCTGCGGCGGCGGCATCCTGACCGAGGCGCTCGCCGCGCGCGGCGCGACCGCGACCGGTATCGACCTGGCCGACGCCTCGCTGAAAGTCGCCGAACTGCACGGCCTGGAGAGCGGCATCAAGGCGCGCTACCGCAAGATCGCCGCCGAGGAACTTGCGCGTGAACAGCCCGGCAGCTTTGACCTGGTCTGCTGCCTGGAAATGCTCGAGCACGTGCCGCAGCCGCAGCAGACGATTGCCGCCTGCGCGCAACTGGCCAAGGCCGGCGGCGATGTCGTCTTCTCCACCATCAACCGCAATCCGAAAGCGTATGCGCTGGCCATACTCGGCGCGGAATACGTGATGAACCTGATTCCGCGCGGCACCCACGACTACGCCAAGTTCATCCGTCCGTCGGAGCTGGACCGCTGGGCGCGCGCCGCCGGTCTGGACGTGCTCGACCTGCGCGGGCTACGTTACAACCCGCTGCTGAAAACCGCATCGCTGGCCGACGATGTCGATGTGAACTACCTGATGCACTGCCGGAAGCCGGCATGAACCTCGCATCCGGACCGCAGTGCGTGCTGTTCGACCTGGACGGCACGCTGGTCGACACCGCACCCGACCTCGGCGGCGCCGCCAATCGCGTGCGCGCCGATCTCGGGATGCCACCCTTGCCGATTGCGCAGTACCGGCCGGTGGCTTCGGCCGGCGCGCGCGGCTTGCTCGGCGTGGCGCTGGGCATCGCCGAAGGCGATGCGGACTGGCCGCGGCGACGCGACGCTTTTCTCGAGCACTACCGCGGACATTTGGCCGATGAATCGGCACTGTTCGTCGGCATGGCGGAGCTGCTCGCGATGCTGGAACGGCACGGCATCCGCTGGGGCATCGTCACCAACAAGCCCGGCTGGCTGACCACGCCGCTGCTGTGCGAGCTGGGCCTGGACACCCGGTCCGCGTGCAACATCAGCGGCGATGACGTGCCACGGCCCAAGCCGGCACCCGACTCGATACGGCTCGCCTGCGCCCGACTTGGCGTCGTGCCGGACCAGTGCGTCTACGTAGGCGACGACAAGCGCGATATCGATGCGGGGCGCGCGGCGGGTCTGCGCACCGTCGCCGTCCGCTGGGGCTACCTGGGCAGCAACGGCGCGATCGAGAGCTGGCAGGCCGACGCCATCGTCGACACGCCCGGCGATCTCGCCCGGCTACTGGCACGACCCGCTATCGCGGCTGGCGCATGAAA